>NZ_RCNZ01000139.1:45277-68949 GCF_004307525.1 Pseudomonas sp. Sample_21
CGCCAAGTGCTGTTCGCCGTCCCGCTGCTGGTCGCTGCCCTGTCCAGCCCTGCTGTTTTCGCCGTCGATGAAAGCGACGCCGTGAAAAAGCCCGAATGTCCGAAAGGTCAAGTGTGGGACAGTAAAACCCAGCAATGCGTGTTGCAGACCAGCGGCACAACGCAGCCCTGATATTCGTCATACGGTTCAGGCCGTGGCCGGCAACCACAGCCTGAATCGCGCCCCACCCAGCGGCGAACTTTCAACCGTCAAGGTACCGCCCTGCGCTTCCAGTGCGCGGCGGCTGATCGCCAAACCGAGGCCGAATCCACCCGTCGCGCGATCACGGCTGCGGTCGAGCCGATAGAACGGTTCAAAGATCCGCTCGCGCTCGTCGTCGGGAATGCCGATGCCATCGTCGTCAACCCATATCTCACATCCGCCGGCAATCACCTGCACGCCAATCTGAATACGCTTTTCGCAATAGCGCATGGCATTGCGCAACAGGTTCTGGATGGCCCGAGCGGTCAGGCGCGGATCCAGCGCAAAGCGTTCGAGCTGGCCGTGCAACAGAACGTCAATCACGATCTCCGGCGATTCCAGCTCCTCATCGACGCTGCCGAGAATGCTGTCGATGAACTCGTCGAGCGACACCTCGATGCGCTCGGGCGATTGCGCCGGATTCTGCAAACGGCTGTAGGAAAGCAACTCCAGCACCAATTCATCCAGCTCACGAATGTGCGCGACCAGGCTCTGCAAGCGCTCGCGGCTGGCGGCCGGCAAGTCTTCCGACAAGGCCAATGCCAGGCCGAAATCCAGACGCGTCAATGGTGTACGCAGCTCATGGGAAACGGCGTTAAGCAGATCACGTTGCTGGTTGAGCAGGTTTTCAATATCGCCAGCCATGGTGTCGAACACGTTGGCGAGGCTGCCGATGTTCGAACTCGGGGCGATTCTGGTTCGCTCGCTCAAGTGGCCTTTGCCGAAGCGTTCGGCAGTGCCTTTCAGGCGCTCTAGATCGCGCCAGTGCGGGCGCAACCAGAGCAGCAGGCAGCCGAGCAGCATGGCGCCGATCAGTACGTTGATGCTCCAGTACAACAGATCGACGTCGACCGGATCCGGCGGTACGACCATACGCACGGCCATGTCCGCATTCAGCGGAGTGACTGCCAAAGTTCGCCAGCCCCAGTCGCCGATGCGCACCACGTTTTCACCCCGGTGCAGACGTTCCTGCTCGATGGGGGTGAAAACCGGGTCGTCGATTGGCGTCAGGACGATGTGCAGCGGCTGGAATTCCTTGTCCATCGCCGCTGCAATCTCCGGCCACTGCTCTTGCGGCGCGGCATGAAACTGCTTGGTGATCAGCGATTGCAGACCTCGGGAAAAGTCCAGGTTGTAGGTGACGAAGCGATCCCGGAAGGCCATGACCACCAGATCCGGCACCAGATAGATCGCCGCGCTATAGGAGACGATCGTCACCAGATACAGGCGAAACAGAATACGAAACATCAGCTCAGCATTCCCACTCGGAGCGGCTGAACAGATAGCCCTTGCCCCACACGGTCTTGATCTTGCGCGCCTCGCCGGCGTGATCATCGAACTTGCGTCGCAACTTGGAAATCGCCACGTCCACCGAGCGATCGGTACCGTTGAATTCGATACCGCGCAGCCGCTGCAGAATCTGATCGCGACTCAGCACTTCGCCGGCGTGCCGGGCCAGCACAACCAGCAAATTGTATTCGCCGCTGGACAGCTCAACCGCTTGATCACGCCAGGTCACGGTGCGCTCGGACAGATCAATGCACAGATTGCCCATGACGATCCGGTCATTGACCGCCAACGGTTCGCCCAGGCTGCTGCGCCGCAACAAGGTACGCACCCGCGCCAGCAGCACCCGTGGCTCGCAGGGTTTGGTGACGTAATCGTCAGCGCCCATTTCCAGGCCCAGCACTTGATCATGGCTGTCATCGCGGGCTGTGAGCATGAGGATCGGCAAGGTCGCTGAATCGGCGCGCAGCAAGCGGCACACTTGTAAACCGTCGAGACCTGGCAGCATGAGGTCGAGGATCACCAGATCCGGCGGACTGATCCGCGCCCGTTCGCGCACATGGTCGCCACGGCCGATGACGCTGACGGAATAACCGTTGCGCTCCAGGTAGCTGGAAATCAGTTCGGCGAGGGCGGTGTCGTCTTCGACCAGGAGGATGTTGGGCATGGGGTGTTCCAGAAAATGCTGGGGCGACAGTCAGGGCTCACTCGCTCGCACATTGAAATGCGATCTCCTGTGGGAGCGCGCCTGCTCGCGAAAGCGATCGAACTGTCGCAATAAATTTCAAGGCCTGCAGGATATACGCCCTCACCCGCCACGGAGCAAAACCCTTACACAATTTCACACAGCAGCTACAAAGCTTCACCGCTAACCTCCCCGTCTGGCCGTAGGATGCGGCCTTCAATATTGGGGGTTGTACATGTCTGGAAAACTGCTGGCCGGGCTCGGCCTGATCGCATTGGCGCTGACGCTGAGCGCTTGTGATTCATCCTCGAACGCCGAAGAGCAGACGCCGCCGGCCACCGTGCGCGTAGAGACCATTAAAGCCGAGCCCCTGTCGATCAGCAGCGAACTGAGCGGCCGCATCGCCGCGCCACGGATTGCCGAAGTGCGTGCGCGAGTAGCCGGCGTGGTGTTGCAGCGCACCTATCGCGAAGGCAGCGACGTGAAAAAAGGCGATGTGCTGTTCCGCATTGACCCGGCGCCGTTCAAGGCCGATCTGGACAGTGCCGAAGCCGCGCTGCGCAAAGCCGAGGCCAACGCCTTTCAGGCGAAACTGCAAGAACAACGCTATGCGCAGTTGATCGAGGACCAGGCCATCAGCGGTCAGGACTACGACAACGCCCGCGCCGCTGCCCGGCAGACCGCCGCTGATGTCGCCGCCAGCAAGGCAGCGCTGGAACGGGCGAAACTGAACCTCGGTTATGCCACCGTGACCGCGCCGATCTCCGGCCGCATCGGCCGCGCGCTGGTCACCGAAGGTGCTCTGGTCGGACAGAACGAAACCACGCCGCTGGCGCTGATTCAGCAGCTCAACCCGATCCATGCCGACCTCACCCAGTCGACTCGCGAGCTCAATGAACTGCGCCGGGCGTTCCGTTCCGGGCAGTTACAGGAAGTCGGTCAGGACCAGGTCAAGGCCACACTGATTCAGGATGACGGCAGCCTGTATCCATTGCCTGGCAAGCTGCTGTTCAGCGACATCACCGTTGATCCGGGCACTGGCCAAATCATCCTCCGCAGTGAATTCCCCAATCCGGATCTCGACCTGCTGCCGGGCAGTTTCATCCGCGTACGCCTTGAACAGGCAACCATTCAGAACGGCATTACCGTGCCGCAACGCGCGGTGCAGCGTGACAGTGCCGGCATTGCCCAGGTGCTGACCGTCGATGAGCAGATGCGCGTGGCGCAGCAACGGGTGCAACTGGGTGCGGTGCAGAACAATCGCTGGATCGTCACCGGCGGCCTGAAGCCCGGCGACCGTATTGTCATCGAAGGCCTGCAACACGCCCGTCCCGGGGAAAAAGTACAGGTCGACGAAACCCCTCTTCCACTTGCCCAGACCACTGGTCAGTAAGCAGGACGCTCTTATATGCCGCAGTTCTTTATCGATCGCCCAGTGTTCGCCTGGGTGGTCGCCCTGTTCATCCTGTTGGCCGGTGCGCTGGCCATTCCGCAGTTGCCGGTCGCGCAATACCCGGACGTCGCACCGCCGCAGATCGAAATCTATGCCGTGTACCCAGGCGCCTCGGCGCAGACTGTCGATGAGAGCGTGGTCAGCCTGATCGAGGAAGAACTCAACGGTGCCGATCACCTGCTCTACTTCGAATCGCAAAGCAGCCTGGGCAGCGCGACGATCAAGGCGACGTTCCAGCCGGGCACCAACCCGGAACTGGCGCAGGTCGATGTACAGAACCGCCTGAAGGTGGTCGAGTCGCGCCTGCCACAAGCGGTCAATCAGCAGGGCTTGCAGGTGGAGAAGGTCTCTTCCGGTTTCCTCTTGCTGATCACTTTGACTTCCAGCGACGGCAAGCTCGATGACGTGGCGCTCAGCGATTATCTGGCGCGCAATGTGATGAACGAGATCAAGCGCCTGGACGGTGTCGGCAAGGCGCAGTTGTATGGTGCCGAGCGGGCGATGCGCATCTGGATCGACCCGCAGAAGCTCATCGCCTTCAACCTGACGCCGGCCGATGTCAACGAAGCCATCGTTGCGCAGAACGCCCAAGTTTCAGCGGGCAGCATCGGTGATTTGCCGTCGCCTTCCACACAGGAAATCACTGCGACGATTCTGGTCAAGGGCCAGTTGTCGACGCCGCAGGAATTTGCCGACATCGTGCTCAAGGCCAATCGCGATGGCTCCACGGTGCGCATCGGTGATGTCGCGCGCGTCGAAATCGGCAGTCAGGAATATCAGTTCGGCACTCGCCTCAACGGCAAGCCGTCCACCGCCGTCGGCGTGCAGCTGTCTCCCGGCGCCAACGCACTGAACACCGCAACGCTGGTGCGGGCGAAGATGGATGAGCTGGCGCGCTACTTCCCGGCGGGCGTGGAGTACAAGATTCCGTACGACACCTCGCCCTTCGTCAAAGTCTCGATCACCAAAGTGATCTACACCCTTGGCGAAGCGATGCTGCTGGTGTTTGCAGTGATGTTCCTGTTCCTGCAGAACGTGCGCTACACGCTGATCCCGACGCTGGTGGTGCCGGTGGCGCTGATGGGCACGTTCGCGACCATGCTGGCGCTGGGCTTCTCGATCAACGTGCTGACCATGTTCGGCATGGTGCTGGCCATCGGCATTCTGGTGGATGACGCGATCGTTGTGGTGGAGAACGTCGAGCGCATCATGGCCAGCGAGGGCTTGTCGCCCAAGGAAGCCACGCGCAAGGCAATGACGCAGATTACCGGCGCGATTATCGGCATTACTCTGGTGCTGGTCGCGGTGTTTATTCCAATGGCGTTCATGCAAGGCTCGGTCGGCGTGATCTACCAACAGTTCTCGCTGTCCATGGCCACGTCGATTCTGTTCTCGGCGTTTCTCGCCCTGACGTTGACGCCGGCGTTGTGCGCAACATTGCTCAAGCCTGTCGCCAAAGGTGAGCATCACGAGAAGTCCGGATTCTTTGGCTGGTTCAATCGTCGCTTCGAGCAACTGACCGATCGCTATCAGGGTTGGGTCGGCTATGCGCTCAAGCGCACCGGTCGCTACCTGATGATCTACGTCGTCCTGTTGATTGGACTTGGGTTCTGTTTCGCGCGCCTGCCTTCTTCGTTTCTGCCTACAGAAGATCAGGGCTACACCATTACCGATATCCAGCTGCCGCCGGGCGCGACCAAGAACCGCACCGTACAAGTAGCCGAACAGCTCGAAGCGCACAACGCCGGTGAGCCGGGAATCAGTGACAGTGTGGTGATCTTGGGTTTCAGTTTTTCCGGTAGCGGGCAGAACGCAGCGCTGGCGTTTTCGACGCTCAAGGATTGGTCGGAACGTGGCAGTGACGATGCTGCCAGCTCGATTGCCGATCGCGCCAACGCGGCGTTGAGTCAGATCAAGGACGCCATGGCCTTCTCGGTGCTGCCGCCGCCGGTGGATGGACTTGGCACGTCCAGCGGTTTCGAGTTCCGTTTGCAGGATCGCGGTGGTCTGGGCCATGCGACGTTGATGCAGGCGCGTACGGAACTGCTCGCCGCCGCCGAGAAAAGTCCGGTATTGATGAACGTCCGTGAAAGCGCGCTGGCGGAAGCGCCGCAAGTGCAATTGATCGTCGACCGCAAGCAGGCGAACGCCTTGGGCGTTTCGTTTGCCGACATCGGTAATGTGCTGTCCACTGCGGTGGGTTCCAGCTACATCAACGACTTCCCCAATCAGGGCCGCATGCAGCGCGTGGTCGTGCAAGCCGAAGGTGATCAGCGCAGTCAGGTAGACGACTTGCTGAAAATGCATGTGCGCAACAACACCGGGAACATGGTGCCGCTGTCGGCATTTGTCCAGGCCAACTGGATTCAAGGCCCGGCGCAGTTGACCCGGTACAACGGTTATCCGGCGATTGCCATCTCCGGCGAACCTTCAGCAGGGCACAGCACTGGCGAAGCGATGGCGGAAATCGAGCGTTTGGTAGCGTTGGGGCCGAAGGGCTTGGGCCAGGAATGGACTGGGTTGTCGTTGCAGGAGCGTCTGTCCGGCAATCAGGCGCCGATTCTGCTTGGCCTGTCGCTGCTGGTGGTGTTCCTGTGTCTGGCGGCGCTGTATGAAAGCTGGTCGATTCCGACCTCTGTATTGCTGGTGGTGCCGCTGGGCGTGCTCGGCGCGGTGTTGGCGGTGACAATGCGTGGCATGCCCAACGATGTGTTCTTCAAGGTCGGTCTCATCACCATCATCGGACTGTCGGCGAAGAACGCGATCCTCATTATCGAGTTTGCCAAGAGCCTGTATGACGAAGGTCACGACCTGATCGATGCAACGTTGCAGGCTGCTCGCTTGCGCTTGCGGCCGATCGTGATGACCTCGCTGGCGTTCATTCTCGGCGTGGTGCCGTTGGCTATTGCCACGGGTGCCAGCTCGGCGAGTCAGCAGGCGATCGGCACGGGCGTGATCGGCGGGATGATCACCGCGACACTGGCGGTAATCTTCGTGCCGGTGTTTTTCGTCGTGGTCATGAAGCTCGTACAACGATTCACCAAACAACGCTGATCAAACTGTGGGAGCGAGCCTGCTCGCGAATGCGTCCGGTCTGCCAACATTAATGTTGAATCTGCTGACGTCTTCGCGAGCAGGCTCGCTCCCACAAGGATTGGCCAACATCATGCGCAGTGGCCACATCTGTCATCGCTGGGCTAAGGTGGTAAAACCTCCCTCACCTACCGAGCTTTCATGCCCTTCCTCGCCCGCACCCACCCTCGTCTTTCCGGCGCCGCCCTGTTCGGCCTCGCAACGGGCCTGCTGGTCCCGGCCGACTCCATCGTCAGCAAAATCCTCATCGGCTGGAACGCCGGTGTCTGGACTTACCTGGTCCTGATGTTCTGGCTGACCATACGCGCCAAGGCCCCGGATGTGCGTCGCATCGCCGAGATCGAGGATGAAAACGCTGGACTGGTGCTTTTCGTCGTGTGCATCGCCGCGCTGGCAAGCCTGGCCACCATCACATTTGAACTGACGGGCAGCAAAGATCTGGATAACACACACAAATTGATGCACTACGGCTTCACAGCGCTGACGGTGATCGGCTCATGGCTGCTGATCGGGGTGATCTTTTGCGTGCACTACGCGAGGTTGTTTTACACCTGGAATGGGAAGGAGCCAGCACTGCGTTTTGCGGAAGGACTGACCACCCCCAATTACTGGGATTTTCTGTACTTCTCGTTCACCATCGGCGTGGCTGTGCAGACTTCGGATGTGGGTGTTGCGACACGGGATATTCGAAAGATTGTCCTCGCGCAGTCGCTGATTGGATTTGTATTCAATACAGCAATATTGGGATTCTCGATGAACATTGCGGCTGGCTTGTTCAGTTGAATCACTCTACGACTCCAAGCATAAAAACAGTCTATTGCATAGCTGTAATATCTGACAGTTTACAAGACAGTGAAGGTCGTCTTATATGGGTTGTCCACGCACTCTTATCTTACGATGCTGCCTGGATCTTCCCGACTCGCTAATATGGAGATTTAACTCATGCGCAGCGCGGCACTGAAAACTGGCTATAACCAAAACGACTTCATAGACGACTTCACCGCCGACCTAGAAGACGGCACGAAATTCAGAGCTTGGTATACAGAATTAAGGTCGGACACGACCCCCGGCAGGGGTGACGTATACATCGTCATTGCCTATGACCGTGAAAAGCCATTCGTACGGACCTTCACCATTGTTTTTGAAAAATCCAAGCTTGAGGCATCAACGGCTATTACTGAGTTTGATGTCGGTGCAAATGTCACTTACAACAGCTACGAAAACCAGCAGGCCCCAACTCTACAAAAAGCGACCTCGGGCACCTTGGACTATAAACTGGACATGGAAACCGATCGATTCACTGGCACCTTCACAGCTGACGTAGCTAAATCGGACGCAAGTGGAACATTTCCCTGCACCGCAACTTTCGACACCTCCTTGACTTGACAAAATAATCAAAGCCCCATCATTTATGAAGGGGCTTTTTTATAACTCGTTAACTTACTTATTCACCATTTCAATTGAAGGCCAAGCGTTGCGCCGATAGGCATTTCGATATTGTTGCCCCTCATATATTCCAGTTCCGCATGCGCCTGCCATCGATCCGACATGTTAAGCGCAACACCGCTGCCAACTTTTACACGCGAGCCGGAAAGGTCGTTATTGAATACATTATTATTCACCTGTACTTCGTTACTCTTTGAGAACTCGTGAGCTAAAGCCGCACGAACATAAGGCTGCCAGACAACTCCGTTGCGCAATTGCAAGTTTCGACCTAACGTCATACCGCCCTCGGCACGCATGGAACGGGTACGATCACCCTCGACGCTCAAGCCGTTCGCCAGGTGATAATCTTTGCCCTGGATTATTGCAGCACTGCCTTGGATATACGGTTCGATGAAATAGCCTTGATCGAATGCGAAATGGCGTCCGAATTCAATAGATCCGCTGACACCAGTGTTATCGTAATCACCCTTCGTACGATTTCCATCACTCAACCCGACTTTAGCTTCATTCTGGAAACGATTGAACTTGATCACATTATCAACGTAATAACCTTTGGCATTATCGATCCAGGTGAGATAGGAGCCCACATAGTAACTTTTGATCGTGCCGCTGGTTCCGCGGTGCAAATTCAAGTCAGAATGACTTTGCCCGGCCATGACGCCCAACAGCCACTGTCCACCGCCTATAGGCAGCGGAGCATCTGCGCCAAGCGTGAAACCATGCTGATCTTGTCGATAACCATCACCAAACGCGTCCGAAACATTGTACTTACTGCCATACGCCCTCCCCCACGCGCCGGATTTAGAGCGATTGAAACGCACTTCACCCATACGGCTGCGTAAAGACATAGCCTCTCCATCAAGCACAGTGATGGCAGTATTGAAAAGCGCTGTGACAGCGCGAGTAGACGGACTGACCGTCCGAGCAGTCGGATCGAGAAACCAGTCGTTGCCGCTTTCACTCTGTTTCAAGCCATAAGAAAACGCACCTAGATCGACCTCGCCATTGACGTTGGCCAATGAGAATTTGGCGTCACCGCCGGCGACATGCACAAGATCCACGGGTTGACCGCTCGGCAGCTCTGTCCCAGTTGAGGCGACCAACAAACGATGATCTCCAGTCGCTGTTCCTGTGATATTCAGCACGTCGGATTGATCTGTTGTGAAATTGACATTCATTTCAAACAAGCCACTACCAGAAAGGTTGCGCACGTCCAGTTGATTGAAAACGGTATCGGCACCGATCCTTACCGTACCGCCATTGAGCGCCAAATCGCCCACCTGACTGTTGCCCGTCATGTTCCAGCGTGACGTCGAATCGATAGTGGCGCTGGAGACATTGGTCATGACACCGGTCAATTGCGAATCCTGCTGCAGTGCTACAGAAGCAGTTGCTCCAGTATCGGCTGTCACATCTCCGGTCAACGATGCCTGGTTGAAACCAAGCGCTGCCGTACTGGTATCCGCAATCTGCACGTTGCCCATCAGGTCGCTGCGCTCCACATTGACGTCCGCATTGCCCAGCCCCTTGACTTCAATAATGGTCCCGGAGCCACCCGTCAGCGCCGAGCCGTCGAGGACGTCGATCCGGGAGGCGGCTGCGCTGGTCCCCTGGTAATCCACGACAATTGCCGACCCGCCTTTGCCCTCAACACCTGAACCTCGCAACAGCAAATGGCTTCCAGGCAGCCCTGCACCCTCGAGTCCAAGCCTTACGCCATTCTGACCACCAAGTATCTGGCTGCCTTCCGTAGCGGAAGCCGAACCGCTCAGCAACGTTACACCATAACTGCCTGCACCGGTCCCTTCGATAGTAGAGCCCGAAAACTCTAATGTACTGAAGGCCGTTGCACGTGCTCCGCCTGTTGCCCCGCGGATCGTACTGTCACTGACCGTCACCTTCGAGCCGGAATCGACGTTGATGTTGCGTCCGGCCTGGAGCCCAAGGCGATCACTGGAGATAGTGCTATTGCCAGAAATCGTCGCGGTACTGTTAGTCAGTTCAACCCCGGAACGCGCATTGCCACCTGTCACAGTGGTTCCCGCCAGGTTTACCACTGATCCAGCGGAGGCAAAGATCTGCTGAGTGGTTGCCCCTACCGCATTGACTTGAGATTGCCGAGCGACGATGCCCAGAGTCTCAGCCTGATCGATATTCAATGTCGCCTGCTGTGAAAGCTGCCAGGACTCCACGTTATCGCCTTTGGTGACTGTATGAGCCGTTCCCACCAGTCCGGCGGCGAAAGCAGACTCGCAATTCAGCAATGAGAAGCAGAACGAAGAGGTTCCAAGCCAGATAACGGTCTTGGCACGAGAGCGAAAATGTGTGGTTTTGCAAAGAGATGAAGTACTCAAATCCAATCCTCCAAATATACGTCGATGGTGATAGATCGAGTAGATCCTTCACCCAAGGCGGCGCCAAACTACCGATCCGTTACGCATTGGTATGTAGGACATGTCCGATATTGCACAATTGTTTTTTTCCAATCGTTGCCAACTGCCGGGACAACCTGTCCCGGCAGCAATGCTGACAAACCTAAATTGTCGGAGTACCTTCGCAATAATTGTTACTTGAATTTAGTAGCGACACCTCGTTAAAAAACTCTTCAGAAGGATTTGGAGCACCCGAGATGAGTATCGAATACCAGATTTTGATATAGCCATTTGGCAACCCGGAACTGAAGGGTGGTTGAATAGGCTTGATCTTGGTCAAATAAGGCTTGATATTAAGAACGAATTCCGCCGAGCTTTCGGTGCCAAGTATGGTATAAGTGTCCAAAAACTCTGTTCCACCGATTTTTTTGGTTCCAAGCGCGTCCTCATAGCCTTCCGAATAAACGGTAACAACTGTGTCTTTCGGCATATGCGTTGCATCTATCGTCACGGTCACCGGCAACTCTCGATCAGGCCGGGTCAGATACGCGCATGATACTAGTCCATTGAACAGCCTAACTGTTGGCGCCACTAAGTCGACCTTGGCGAGATCCACCTGGACTTCAGTGTTAAGTGACTCTATGACGGCTGGACTGGTAGCGCTATTTTCGATCGTCCAATATGCCTGCTTTGGACCTGGTGCCCCGATCACTGCATCAAACTCATCAGGCGTCATGGTATGAGTCAATGGGTCCGTATTACCCGCAGTCAGCGTAAAGTCAGCAACTTCCTCGCCGTTTATCCAGAATCTGGCAATGTCGCCAGTTACAGGCACCCACGTGTCGCCGGTTTTTATCATCGGTGTGCTGAATGTGATATCCGCCAAACGGTCGGAAGCGGTGATGTGGTTCTTGGTTCCCGACGCACCCTCCACGGTAACTTCTACCATGTTCGGGTTTTTGATGTCCGGAAAGCCCGGATTACTTGGGCCGGGGGCAAGTAAATTGATTTGGGAGTCGGTACCTGGCGGAGCAACTTCAGGTTCAGTTCCACGAAAAAACTTATAAGATCCAGTAATCGGCACTGCCGCGGTCGCATTATTCCAGAGCGCCAGCAATCTGCTGGTTGTGATAGGGAACTGCAGCACAGTGGCGGCACCCAAGGGGCGAGTCCCCAAACTGACTGGAAGCGTTCCATTGGTGACAGTTGCAGCAATGCGGTCGGTGTCTTGCGCATTGTCCGGGCGTTTGACATTCAAATACACCGTACCCTGCAGATCGTTGAGGTCGATTGGGTCCGGCAAGATACCCTGAGGAAACTCACAATCGTGAAAGACTGGAGGTGGGGTTCGAGAAATTTGATAATCATTGGCAACCGCTTGCTCGCTGATGTTGCCCGTCGCGTCCGTCAGCGTGTACCAAAGATATTCCCGCGCGTCTATTTTTGGCAATTCAGCACTTGGCACGTCAACTGTGTCCGCTGTTAACCGCTGAGTATGGAGCAACTTTCCAGTTCCATATGTGGAGCCTGAATACACATGAATAGTGTCGGTTGCACTATAAAACTCGTAGTTTCGATTGATACTTATTTGTAAGAACTCATTATTCTCCAGCCATGCGTCGTCGACGGTTTTATCGGGCAAATTCATGTAAACAGCTCTTTCCGGCGGAAATTTCGTACCCGTTACCTTGTCCACCTCTGGTGGATTTTTATCGATTTCTACAGTGAGCCAATTCGAGTCGTCCCAATTGCCGTTTTTTCCGTTTTGTACGCGTAACTGAAACTGCCACGTTGTTGAAGCTTTATTCACATCATCATCCACCAGCGCCGCGGTCGGCACGTCGATAAGCACTTCCGCCGGGCGGCCGGCGACTGCCCCCAAATTGTCGTCTGTAATCATGTCTTCTGGACCGCCCGGGCCCTTGCGCTGGTACAACTCATATAAATCGTTATCTTCGGGCGTCAGGATTGTTGAAGTCAGGAATTTTACCTGGGCGGTACCTGAATCAATGATTGCCTTCGGCAACAGCCTACCCGGTAGCAAGCCAACGAACTCGGGATCAGCCAAGCGCACCCCTACGTTAACGTTAGAAGTACGCAGCGCAAGGCGACTACTTTTACCAAGAGCAACAGCAGATTGCGGCTTATCGTTAAAAATCGAAGTATTCACCTTCATTTCCTCGTAGTAATTAAAAACCCAAGCCGCACCCAAGCAACTTTCTGTCGCCAACATGAGCGACATGCATGACGTAGAGGCCAAAGACCGCTTTGATTACGGCTGTGTTACAACATTTACTTCAAAGGACCGCCGCCGCAGGGCTCTGGACAACCCGACTCGACGCGGTCTATTTTGACCAGACCAGGATGTGACGCATAAATCGGTACCCCCCGACGGAGAATGGTGTATCGGGCGATAGCAGAATGCTTGTCAAACATAGGCCTTATAAAAGGATCAAACGGAATATCTATAACAAACCCCTTAACAGGTTTATCACCATCAATTATTTCCCTGAACGTATGCTGCGGAGTGAGTACAGGGGGAGATCCATTTAATGTCGCAAACCCCTGCCAGACGAGTACACACACATCCTCATGCTGGAATATATCCGCAGCCTCAGGCACTATCTCGACCTGTATTTTTTCCCCAACCCAAGGAACGGTTTTGCAATTTATATAGCCCCAAAGATCCGCATCCGGAAATGCTGGTTTACGAAGCGTGGGCTTGAGAGCGTGTACTATTGTTAGTCTACGCCGGGGCGATTCATCATCATTACCATTACGCCCCACAAGCAGATAATAAATGTCGGCAAGGCCGTCCTCTTTCATATGTTCTGCTGTGAGATCGAATTCGAACTCTGGTTTATCGTCGAGATAGGTATATCTCTCGCAGAAAATCACGTTCGTTTCTTTGTTTTGCTCCCAATAAACATAAAGCTTCGTGTAATCTTCATCTTCACCTGGAAGCGGCTTTTGTGGAAAATTTGCCCAGCGCGGTATTCTCCCTTTCGTCCCGTTAATCAAAACATCCGGCGGCACGTGGCCGTCCGGGTCTGATGAACTAATTCCATCTAATGTAAAAGGCTCCGCGGTGAGCTGATTACTCTGCTCCATGTTATCTACTCTCTGCGATAATCTGCTGTGTGCGCGTCAATGAACTCTGTGTGTTGTTTCGATTAAGCGCCGGATTCTCCCTTTTGCCTACTGTCATATCTGACAGGTCAAATGACCGTCTGTCGGAATAACAGGATGGATCACTGCAAGCGAATAAGAGAGCACTTGACGATATTTCGTTTTTCGGAGAACACTGAAACCGGTTTCAGAGCTTATCCCCGCAATATAAAAATAAGGTCTATACGCCCGTGAACGATTTCTCCGCCGCACAACGAAGCCGCGTGACCATGCTCGACGTTGCCGAACATGCCGGCGTATCCAAGGCCAGCGTCTCGCGTTTCATCGGCGATGACCGCGCCCTGCTCTCCGATGCCATTGCCCGGCGCATCGAGCAGGCGATTGATGAACTCGGCTACCGCCCCAACCAAATGGCCCGTGGCCTCAAACGCGGGCGCACTCGCCTGATCGGCATGCTCGTCGCCGATATCCGCAACCCTTATTCGATTGCCGTGATGCACGGGGTGGAAACCGCCTGCCGGGCGCACGGCTACAGCCTGGTGGTGTGCAACACCGACCGCGATGATGAGCAGGAACGCCAGCACCTGGCGCTGTTGCGCTCGTACAACATCGAAGGGCTGATCGTGAACACGCTGGGCCATCACCGGGACGAACTGCACGAACTGCGCCGCGAGATGCCGCTGGTGCTGGTGGATCGCAAGGTCGACGGGCTCGACAGCGACATGGTCGGGTTGAACAACTCGCAAGCAGTAGAGATGGCGCTCGCGCATCTCGAGCAACGCGGATATCGGGATCTTTTGCTGGTCACCGAACCGTATGACGGCACCAGCTCGCGGATCGAGCGGGTCAGCAGTTTTCAGGCGCAGATTGCTCAGCGCTCGACCCTGACTGGGGCGGTGCTGGAAACCGGTGATGATCTGAACGCGCAACTTCAAAGCTTTTTAAACACACCCGGTGATGGCCCGAAAGCGCTGTTTTGCGCCAATGGCGTGGCGGCGTTGGCGGCAACGCATGCGCTGCGCGCGCTGGGCGTGCGTCTATTTGAAGACGTCGGGTTGATTGCCCTGGATGATCTGGATTGGTATCCGTTGGTGGGCAGCGGAATTACCGCGCTGGCACAGCCGACGCAAGAGATTGGCGCGCGGGCGTTTGAGTGTCTGCTCAAGCGCTTGCGCGGGGATGATGAGGTGGCGCGGATGGTGGATTTTGCCCCTGTGCTGATTGAGCGGGGTTCGACCCGAGGGATTGACGGCGTCTGATCTGGCGCTTTCGCGAGCAGGCTCGCTCCCACAGGTTGATCCCATTCCATTGTGGGAGCGAGCCTGCTCGCGAAGGCCTGCAGAAGAACACTGCAGAACTACTTGATATTTTTTTGAACAAAAATGAAACCGGTTTCAGAGGTCAATAACAATGAATAAACCAGCCGTTTCCATCAGTCTGTCCAGCTACGGCGCCGAGCTTGTGCGCCAGCGTGGGCAGGATTCCTTTATTGAGATCCTCGCGGCCTCCGGCGCCAATCGCATCGAGTGGCGCGAAGAGTTGCTGACCCGGGAAGACCCGGCGCAACTCGCTCAGGCTACCCAGGCGCAGGGCTTGCAAAGCATTTATTCCTCACCCACCGAACTCTGGCTCGCAGGGCAAGCGCAGCCAAATCCCGAACTGATTACCGCGCTGCAACAGGCCCGGGCATTCGGCTCGAAATGGTTGAAGGTGTCGCTCGGTTATTTCACCGACAACTCTGATTTGCAGGCACTGGCCGAGCGACTCAAACACAGCCCGGTGCAACTGCTGGTAGAGAACGATCAAACCTTACATGGCGGGCGCATCGAGCCGTTCCAGCGTTTCTTCGCCGCCGTCGAGCAGCACAACCTGCCGATCAAGATGACTTTCGACATCGGTAACTGGCACTGGCAGGACCAGTCTGCCGCCAGCGCCGCTCGCGCGCTGGGGCGTCATGTCGGTTACGTGCATTGCAAAGCCGTGGCGCGCCGCGCCGACGGCAAACTGGTTGCGGTGCCGCCGGCCGTCAGCGACCTGCATCTGTGGGAACAACTGCTGCGGCACATGGACCAAGGCGTTATGCGCGCCGCCGAATACCCGCTGCAAGGCGATGACTTGGTGCAACTGACCCGCGAACACGTCGCCGCCCTCGCCCGCCTCGGTCAATCGCGCCTGGAGCCAGCCCATGTCTGAGATCGATATTCTTTCCTTCGGTGAAACCATGGCAATGCTGGTCGCCGAGCAGACCGGCGATCTTGCCAAGGTCGAGCAGTTTCACAAACGGATTGCCGGGGCCGACAGCAACGTCGCGATCGGCTTGTCGCGTCTGGGTTTCAACGTCGCGTGGTTGAGCCGGGTCGGCAACGATTCACTCGGACGCTTTGTGGTCGAGACGCTGATCAAGGAAGGTCTGGATTGCAGCCACGTCGAAGTCGATAAAAACCATCCGACCGGATTCCAGTTCAAATCGCGCAACGACGACGGCAGCGACCCGCAGGTGGAATATTTCCGGCGCGGTTCGGCGGCCAGTCATTTGTCGCCGCACGCCATCAACGACAACCTGCTGAGCGCCCGCCATTTGCACGCCACCGGTATCCCACCGGCGCTCTCCGCCTCGGCGCGGGAAATGGCCGTCGAACTGATGACCCGCATGCGCGCCGCCGGACGCAGCGTGTCGTTCGACCCGAATCTGCGCCCGAGCCTGTGGGCCAGCGAGGCCGAGATGATCCGCGAGATCAACCGCCTCGCCGCCCTCGCCCACTGGGTGTTGCCGGGGTTAAGCGAGGGCCGCCTGCTTAGCGGTTTCGACGACCCGGCCGACATTGCTGCGTTTTATCTGGATCAAGGTGCGGAGGCGGTGGCGATCAAGCTCGGGCCTGAAGGCGCTTATTACCGCACGCAGCTGGATCAGGGTTTTGTCGCTGGCGTGCCGGTAAGCAACGTGGTCGATACCGTGGGCGCCGGTGATGGCTTTGCGGTCGGGATGATCAGTGCCCTGCTCGAGCATCAGAGTTTTGCCGAGGCCGTGCAGCGAGCGAACTGGATTGGCAGTCGCGCGGTGCAGAGTCGTGGCGACATGGAGGGGTTGCCGACCCGCCAAGAGTTATCGATTGAATTTGAATCCGCCTTCGCGAGCAGGCTCGCTCCCACATTTGGCATGCAATCGCCTGTGGGAGCGAGCCTGCTCGCGAAGAGGCCCGCCTGATCACCGCAAATCAATGAACCTGCTGCGACAAAAACAACAAGCTCAGGAGTCACACCGATGAAAACCGCTACCCTCGCCACCCGCCGCTGGTGGTACATCATGCCGATTGTGTTCATCACATATAGCCTGGCCTATCTCGATCGCGCCAACTACGGTTTTGCCGCCGCGTCGGGCATGGCCGAAGACCTGATGATCACACCGGGCCTGTCCTCGCTGCTCGGCGCGCTGTTCTTTCTCGGCTACTTTTTCTTCCAGGTGCCCGGCGCGATCTACGCGCAAAAGCACAGCGTGAAGAAGCTGATTTTCGTCAGCCTGATTCTCTGGGGCGGGCTCGCCACGCTGACGGGCGTGGTCTCCAACGCCTATTGGCTGATCGTCATTCGCTTCATGCTCGGCGTGGTCGAAGCGGCGGTGATGCCGGCGATGCTGGTCTATCTCTGCCACTGGTTCACCCGTGCCGAACGCTCGCGGGCCAACACTTTTCTGATCCTCGGCAACCCAGTGACGATGCTGTGGATGTCGGTAGTCTCGGGCTATCTGGTGCAGCATTTCAGCTGGCGCTGGATGTTCATCATCGAAGGTCTGCCGGCGGTGTTGTGGGCGTTTATCTGGTGGCGTCTGGCCGATGATCGTCCGGCCCAGGCCAAGTGGCTCAATGAGCAGGAAAAACACGATCTGGAAAGCGCCCTCGCCGCAGAGCAGGTCGGCATCAAAGCCGTGAAGAACTACGCCGAGGCGTTCCGTTCGCCGAAGGTGATCATCCTGGCGCTGCAGTTTTTCTGCTGGAGCATCGGCGTCTACGGATTCGTTTTGTGGCTGCCATCGATCCTCAAGGCAGGCGCGCAAATGGACATGATCGAGGCTGGCTGGCTCTCGTCGCTGCCCTATCTGGCGGCGGTGCTGGGCATGCTCGCGGTGTCGTGGGGTTCGGACAAATTGCAGAAGCGCAAACGCTTCGTCTGGCCGCCGCTGCTGATCGCTTCGATTGCGTTTTATGGCTCGTATGCCTTGGGCGCCGAACATTTCTGGTGGTCGTACACGCTGCTGGTGATTGCCGGCGCCTGCATGTACGCGCCATATGGGCCGTTCTTCGCCATCGTCCCGGAGATCCTGCCGGCCAACGTTGCCGGTGGCGCCATGGCGCTGATCAACAGCATGGGCGCGCTCGGCTCGTTCGGCGGTTCGTATCTGGTCGGCTACCTGAACAGCTCCACCGGCTCGCCCGGCGCTTCCTATTTATTGATGAGCGGCGCGCTGCTGCTGTCGGTGGTGTTGACCATTTTCCTCAAGCCCGGCGCCAGTGATCGCGTCGTCGCCAAAGCCGCCGCCACACCGCGTGTGCCGGCGCATTCCTGAAAGGATTTTTTGCCATGAAAAAAAAGGTCGTGCTGTACAAGAAACTTTCGCCCGCGCTAATGGCGCGCCTGCAAGAGCAGTTTGACGTAACGCTGATCGAAAGCCTCGACGCCGATGGCGTCATGCAGTTGCGCGATGCCCTGCCCCGAGCCCACGGTTTGCTCGGCGCCAGCCTGAAACTGGATGCGGCGTTGCTGGATCTGGCGCCGCAACTGGAGGCGATTGCCAGCGTCTCGGTGGGTGTCGACAACTACGACATCGAGTATCTGAATCGGCGCAAGATTCTGCTGACCAACACCCCCGACGTGCTCACCGAAACCACCGCCGACACCGGTTTCGCCCTGATCCTCGCTGCCGCGCGGCGTGTGGTTGAACTGGCGAACATGGTCCGTGGCGGGCAGTGGAGCCGCAACATCGGCCCGGCGCATTTCGGCACCGATGTGCATGGCAAGACGCTGGGCATCATCGGCATGGGCCGCATCGGCGAGGCCCTGGCCCAGCGCGGGCATTTCGGTTTCGGCATGCCGGTGATCTACCACAGTCAGTCGCGCAAGCCGGCGGTCGAGGAGCGGTTCGCTGCGCAATATCGCAGCCTCGAAGAGTTGCTCCAGCAGGCCGATTTCATTTGCCTGACTTTGCCTCTGACGGCGCAGACCGAACGTTTGATCGGCGCGGAACAATTTGCGCTGATGCGGCCGGAAAGCATTTTCATCAATATCTCGCGGGGCAAAGTGGTCGATGAGGTGGCGATGATCGAGGCGTTGCGCAGCAAGCGCATTCGCGCGGCGGGGCTGGATGTGTTCGAGCGCGAGCCGTTGAATCATGATTCGCCATTGTTGCAGTTGAGCAATGTTGTGGCCACGCCGCACATGGGCTCGGCGACCCATGAAACGCGTGAGGCAATGGCGCGGTGTGCGGTGGAGAATCTGTTGGCGGCGCTGAATGGACAGCGGCCGGCGAATCTGGTGAATCCTCTAAACTGATCGTTCCCACGCTCTGCGTACTGATCGTTCCCACGCTCAGCGTGGGAATGCAGCCCGGGACGCTCCGCGTCCCTTCCGAAAGCTGGAACGCGGAGCGTCCCTAGAGGCATTCCCACGCGGAGCGTGGGAACGATCAGTAAGGCGCCGGGGCAGGCAATGCAAGACCCTCAGGCACTCCGCGCCTGCAACAGCTGCACCGCACACAACGCAATCCGCGCGCAGGCATCCGCCAGTTTGACCCGATCCACCACCAGACCGATGCGAATATGCCCCGCCGCGCTCGGCCCGAACGCTTCGCCGGCCAGCACAGACACGCCATAACCTTCCAGCAAGCGCTCGGCAAACGCCTGAGCGCCGAGGCCAGTCTGGCGCACATCGACCATCACGAACATGCCGCCATCCGGGCAAATCGGCTGCAACCCAGGGCAACCGTACAAACGTTCGCAGACCAGATCGCGGCGCAAGCGATACTCCTCGCGCATCTGCGTGACTTCCGGCAGATCGCTTTGCAGCGCCACTTGTGCGGCCTTCTGTACGAAATCCGGCAGACCGAAGAGCATGCTCAGCGACAGATTCACCAGATGCTCGGCCAAGGGTTTCGGGCCGATCATCCAGCCGATGCGCCAACCGGTCATCGCATGGGATTTCGACAGACTGTTGATCGTCGCGGTGCGCTCGGCCATGCCCGGCAGGCTCGCCGGGCTGACGTGCTCGCCTTCGTATAAAAGCTCGCTGTACACCTCATCGCTGATCAGCCACAGGTCATGGCGAATGCACAGCGCTGCCAGTTCCTGCCAGATCAGCAAGGGCAGACTCGCGCCGCTGGGATTGTTCGGGCTGTTGAGCAGCATCGCGCGAGTTCGCGGGGTAATGCGCGAGGCGACATCGGCGGGGTCGACACGAAAACCGTTCTCCGGGCGCACCGGCACGGCAATTACCTTGGCACCGCAAGCGCCAAACACTCCTTCGTAGGTAACGTACATCGGCTCGGCGACGATCACTTCATCGCCCGGATCGAGCAGACACTGCGCCACCGAATACACCGCGCATTGCGCGCCGGGCAGGACAATCACCTGATCAGGATCAACCCGTTGACCACTGCGCTGGCGATGACGCTCGGCAATCAGCCTGCGCAGCTCGAACCGCCCACGCACATCGGCGTAATGGGTGTCGCCGGCCAACAGGCTGTCAATCGCACCATGGACAATCGGCAACGGCGTATCGAAATCCGGATCGCCGACGCTCAACAACAAAACATCAACGCCGTCGGCGCGCAGTTCCAGCGCTCGGTCGTGAATCTGCCAGGCAGCGGCACCCTCCCCGGCGATTCGTTGGGTCAAGGCTGAATAGCGCATGTACGTCTCCTGTTAGCGCGGTTTCCAGCCTTCACCGTATCTCAAATCACGAAACGCGCCACCATGGCGTTCAAATCCACTGCCAGTCGCGACAGTTCGTGGGTCGCGGCGCTGGTCTGGTTGGCGCCGGCGGCCGATTGCGTGGCGAGGTCGCGAATGTTGACCAGGTTGCGATCGACTTCGCGGGAGACTTGCGCCTGCTCTTCCGAAGCGCTGGCGATAACCAGGTTGCGCTCGTTGATCTGGTGAATCGATTGCGTGATCTGCTCCAGCGCCACGCCGGCCGCGCGGGCCATTTCCAATGTGGACTGGGTGCGCTGATTGCTTTGCTGCATCGACGAAACCGCTTCTCCGGTACCGTTCTGGATGCCGGCGACCATTTTTTCGATTTCCTGAGTCGACTGCGCGGTGCGATGGGCCAAGGCGCGCACTTCGTCAGCCACCACGGCAAAACCACGGCCAGCCTCGCCGGCACGCGCCGCTTCAATTGCAGCGTTGAGCGCCAAGAGGTTGGTCTGTTCGGCGATGGCCCGAATCACGTCCAGCACCTTGCCAATGTCACGACCTTGCGCGGCGAGGCCTTCAATCATCTGCGCGGTGTTCTGCACGTCGTGAGTCATGGTCTGGATCGCGTCGACGGTTTTCACCACCTGATCGCGACCTTCGCGGGCGGCGTGGGTCGACTGGTTTGACGCTTCGGAAGTCGACACGGCGTTGCGCGCCACCTCTTCCACCGCAGCGGTCATCTCGTTGACGGCGGTGGCGGCCTGTTCGATTTCGTTGTTCTGCTGCTGCAGGCCGCGCGACGCTTCTTCGGTGACGGCGCTGAGTTCTTCGGCAGCGGCGCCCAGTTGCGTGGCGGAACCGGCGATCTGCTCGATGGTTTTGCGCAGGTTGGTCTGCATCGCCGCCAGGGCTTCGAGCAGGCGCGCCGGTTCGTCCTTGCCGTCGACTTCGATGGCTTTGCTGAGGTCACCGTCGGCAATGGTTTGCGCAGCGAGCACGGCGCGGTTGAGCGGCGTGACGATGCTGCGGGTCAGCAACCAGGCGAGCAACACGGTGGCCAGCGCCGCAATCACGGCGACGATGATGATCCCGGTGATGGCGCTGTCATAGTTATCACCGGCCTTGGTGGCCGCCGCTCTGGCCCCGGCGGTATTCATGCCGATCAGCTTGTTGAGCTGCTCGCCCATCTGATCGGTGCCTTCCTTGATGCGCGTGTTGATCAACGCACGCATCGCTTCCAGATCGCCCTTGCGCGATAGCTCAATCATCTGATTCTGCGCTTGCAGGTAGTTGTCGAGGGTTGTCGAAAACGTCTGAAAAACGGCGTGCTCTTCAGGACCTGCCGGCAACGCAGCGTAGCTGGCTTGCGCTTTGCGCACCTTGTCGACCAGCACCGCGATGCGGGTTTCTGCCTCTTGCAAGCTGGCCGGCTCGCGATTGACCAGCACACGGAACGACAAGATGCGCATGCGCAGGACGTTCTCCGTGACCACACTGAGGTGGGTCACGCTTGGCAATTGGTTGGTGTCCATGTCGACCGACGCCTGACGAATGACCGTCATGCGGCTGACGGCGAACACGCCGAGGACAATCACCAGCAAGGCGATAAAGGCAAAACCGAGGAAAGCACGGGGCGCGATATTCAGATTACGCAGGGACATGGTCGGACTCTCGAAAGAAAGAAACTGCGAGCGTCCATGCCGTGAGCACTGGCCCATAGCGGGCGACAGTCCGGCAGCACTGAGTTGTGGTTTTGTGTGCGCCTGACCGTTGTATCGGCCAGGCTTGAGGAAGGTTTCGGGTCGGCGGTAAATATTTTTCAGGCTGAGGCGAGTTGCCAGACCCGGGCGATGTCGGTGGCG
This sequence comes from Pseudomonas sp. Sample_21, assembly GCF_004307525.1. Taxonomy (NCBI): domain Bacteria; kingdom Pseudomonadati; phylum Pseudomonadota; class Gammaproteobacteria; order Pseudomonadales; family Pseudomonadaceae; genus Pseudomonas; species Pseudomonas sp. Sample_21. The sequence continues at coordinate 67,750 of NZ_RCNZ01000139.1, forward strand.
CGTTCACGCAGCAGGCGCGGGGCTTCGGCGCAGGCCTGTTCCAGAGTCATCGGTCCGCTGGTCACGGCGAACGCGGCGTCGATGCCGTGTTGATAGAGCGCCTGATAGCCCTCGCCCAAGGTCCCGGCAATCACAATCACCGGCACGGCGTATTGTTTGGCAACTCGCGCGACACCGAACGGCGTTTTGCCGCGCAGGGTCTGCGCATCGAAGCGGCCTTCGCCGGTAATCACCAGATCCGCACCTTTGACCGCGTCAGCGAGCCCGACCAGTTCCGCCACCACCTCGACGCCAGCCTGAAACTGCGCGCCGAGAAAAGCCTTGGCGGCAAATCCCAGACCACCCGCCGCACCGCTGCCCGGTTCATCGCGCACGTCCTTGCCCAATGCTTGCGCGCAAAGCTCGGCGAAGTGCCCCAGCGCGTGGTCGAGCTGCTCAACCTGCGCGGGCGATGCGCCCTTCTGCGGGCCGAAAATGGCCGACGCGCCGTGGGGGCCGCAGAGCGGATTGTTAACATCAGCGGCGATGTCGAAACGCACATTGGCCAGACGCGGATCAAGTCCATTCAGATCCAGCCGCGCCAGTTGCGCCAAGGCCAGGCCACCGGGCACCAACGGCTGATTTTGCCCATCCAGTAACTTCACGCCCAACGCCTGCATCGCCCCGGCACCGCCGTCATTGGTCGCACTGCCGCCAATTGCCAGAATCACCCGCTGCGCGCCGGCGTCCAGCGCTGCACGAATCAACTCACCGGTACCAAAAGTGCTGCTGATGCACGCATCGCGCTGCCCCGGTGGGACCAATTGCAGTCCACTGGCCTCGGCCATTTCGATGATCGCGGTGTGGTTGTGCGGCAGCCAGCCCCAGGCAGCATCGACCGGCGCGCCCAGTGGACCGCGCACACGGGTGCGGCGCAATTCACCTTCGCAGGCTGCGAGAATCGACTCGACCGTACCTTCGCCGCCATCGGCCATCGGGCATTTGATCAGCGTCGCCTGCGGCCAGACCTGCGCCAGTCCGAGGGCGATGGCTTCGGCAACGCCTTGGGCACTCAGGCTGTCCTTGAACGAGTCGGGGGCGATGACGATTTTCATGGGAATTCTCCGGTTGCAGTGGCGTTCATGCTGCCAGTCGGCCTGCGCCTTGACGCCGGTCGGGTGCACAAGTGGCGTCGGCGTTTATTGTTCATTTCCACAAAAG
>NZ_RCNZ01000064.1:0-68385 GCF_004307525.1 Pseudomonas sp. Sample_21
TTGATCAGGAAGTCACCGCTGGGCAGCGGCTTGATGTAGCTGTCTTCTTCGACGTCGTGCTCGTCCTCGATGTCGCCGACGATCTGCTCGAGGACGTCTTCGATGGTCACCAGACCGGCGACGCCGCCGTACTCGTCGATGACGATCGCCATGTGGTTGTGGTTGGCGCGGAATTCACGCAGCAACACGTTCAGACGCTTGGACTCCGGCACGAAGGTGGCCGGGCGCAGCAGGTCCTTGATGTTGAAGCTGTCGCCGTTCTCCTTGAGGATCAGCGGCAGCAGATCCTTGGCCAGCAGCACGCCCATCACGTCGTCGTGGCTTTCGCCGATGACCGGATAGCGCGAGTGGGCCGAGTCGACCACGGCAGGGAGGAATTCGCGGGGTGTCTGGGTCGCCTTGATGCTGACCATCTGCGAGCGCGGCACCATGATGTCGCGCACTTGCAGGTCAGCCACCTGGATGGCGCCTTCGACGATGGCCAGCGCTTCGCTGTCCAGCAGTTTGTTCTGATGTGCATCACGCAGCAGCTCGAGGAGCTCCTGACGGTTCTTCGGCTCGTGGGCAAAAGCCTGGGTCAGTTTACCCAGCCATGACTTCTGCCCGTTGCTCGATCGATCTTCGCTCATAGCGATTACTCTGAATCCTTTGTTGTAACGATGGGGGAGTGTTCGGTTTCGTCATCCGCGTACGGATCGGGATAGCCCAGTTCAGCAAGCAACTCGCGTTCCAGTGCTTCCATTTCTTCGGCTTCGTCGTCATCTATATGGTCGTAACCGAGCAGATGCAAGCAGCCGTGAATGACCAGATGTGCCCAGTGGGCCTTTAGTTCCTTGCCCTGCTCGGCGGCTTCGCGTTCGACCACGGCCACGCAGATCACCAGATCGCCGAGCAGCGGAATATCGAGAAACTCGTCAGGCACTTCCGCCGGGAACGACAACACATTGGTCGCGTAGTCCTTGTGGCGCCAGGTGTGATTGAGCTCGCGGCCTTCTTCCTCGTCGACCAGACGAATGGTCATTTCCGAATCAGCGCTGCGCTGGCGCAGGGCCAGTTCGCACCACTGGCGGAACTCGGCTTCACTCGGCGCGCTGGCCTCGGTGGCGATTTGCAGATCCAGCTCAAGCATCGCGCGAGGCTTCCTTCGCAGCTTCGGCACGGGTCTCGAAGCGCTCGTAGGCCTCGACGATCCGCTGCACCAACGGGTGGCGCACGACGTCTTTGGGCTGGAAATGGGTGAAGCTGATGCCCGGCACGTCTTTGAGCACTTCGATCACATGGTGCAGGCCGGACTTGGTGCCGCGCGGCAGGTCGACCTGGGTGATGTCGCCGGTGATCACGGCGGTGGAGCCGAAGCCGATGCGCGTGAGGAACATCTTCATCTGCTCGACGGTGGTGTTCTGGCTCTCGTCGAGAATGATGAAGCTGTTGTTCAGCGTACGACCGCGCATGTAGGCCAGCGGCGCGACTTCGATCACCTGTTTCTCGATCAGCTTGGCGACGTATTCGAAACCGAGCATTTCGTACAGCGCGTCGTAGAGCGGGCGCAGGTACGGGTCGATCTTCTGCGACAGGTCGCCGGGCAGGAAGCCGAGTTTTTCCCCCGCTTCGACCGCCGGACGCACCAGCAGGATGCGGCGGATCTGCTCGCGCTCCAGCGCATCTACCGCGCAGGCCACGGCCAGATAGGTCTTGCCGGTACCGGCCGGGCCGATGCCGAAATTGATGTCGTTGCCGAGGATTTCCTTCACGTAGCGCTGCTGATTCAAGCCGCGCGGGCGAATCATGCCTTTCTTGGTGCGCAGGGCGACGGTCGCTTCGGCAGGGGCCGGGTTGTCGATATCTGCTGATTCCTGAATGAACAGGTGAACCAGGTCTGGCGACAGCTCGGTACCCTTGGTTTCGCGGTACAGGCGGCGCAGCAGGTTTTCCGCGGACGTGGTGAGTTTTGGATCGCCAATCAACTCGAACTGGTTTCCGCGATTGCGGATCTCGATGGCCAGGCGCTGTTCGATCAAGCGCAAATGCTCGTCGAATTGCCCGCACAGATTGGCGAAGCGGCGAGCCTCAAAAGGCTCGAGGAGAAAACGATGTGGTTCGATGGGTGCGTTCAAGGTCGTATTTAGCCGCCCTGGGGCAATTAGGATGAAATCAAGGATAACGCCAGTGGCGTGGGTGCGAAAGCTCTTAAATATCTCAGCCGATCAGCGCCGCTGCGCTTTACCTGTGGGAGCGAGCCTGCTCGCGAAGGCGGCGACACATTCAAAATTGATGTGTCTGACAGACCGCCTTCGCGAGCAGGCTCGCTCCCACAGGAGAAATGCGGCGTTATTGAATTAAAGAACCACGCAGCGAGTGCGGTTGCGCGGCGTCGATGTGCACGTCGGCGAACTGGCCGATCAGGGTGGGATTGTCGCAGCGGAAGTTGACGATACGGTTATTCTCGGTGCGGCCCTGCAGCTCGCCCGGGTCTTTCTTCGAGTAATCGGTCACCAGAATGCGCTGGATCGAGCCGACCATTTGTCGGCTGATCTCGAAGCCCTGCTGATTCAAACGATGTTGCAGCGCGTTGAGGCGTTCTTTCTTCAGTTCTTCCGGCGTGTCATCGGCCAGATCGGCAGCGGGCGTGCCCGGGCGCTGGCTGTAGACGAACGAGTAGGAGAAATCGAAGCCGACATCGGCAATCAGCTTCATGGTCTGTTCGAAGTCCTTCTCGGTTTCGCCGGGGAAACCGACGATGAAGTCCGAACTGATGCAGATCCCCGGTACGGCGGCGCGCAATTTGCGCAGTTTGGATTTGTACTCCAGCGCCGTGTGGTTGCGCTTCATCGCCGCGAGAATCCGGTCCGAGCCCGACTGCACCGGCAAGTGCAGGTGCTTGACCAGTTCCGGCACTTCGGCGTGGGCCTGGATCAGGCTGTCGGAGAACTCCAGCGGATGCGACGTGGTGTAGCGGATGCGGTCGATGCCATCGACAGCGGCGACCACGCGGATCAGTTCGGCCAGATCGGCCAGACGACCGTCATGGGTCTGGCCGCGATAGCCGTTGACGTTCTGCCCGAGCAAGGTCACTTCACGCACGCCGTGTTCGGCCAGGTGAATGATTTCCGCGATCACGTCGTCGAACGGTCGGCTGACCTCTTCGCCACGGGTGTACGGCACCACGCAGAACGTGCAGTACTTGCTGCAACCTTCCATCACTGACACATAAGCGCTCGGGCCGTCGATACGCGGCTCCGGCAGGTGGTCGAATTTTTCGATTTCCGGGAACGACACGTCGACCTGCGGCAGCTTGCTGCTGCGCGCGGCGTCGATCATCTCCGGCAGACGGTGCAGGGTCTGCGGGCCGAACACCACGTCAACGTAAGGAGCGCGATCGCGGATCGCCGCCCCTTCCTGACTGGCCACGCAACCGCCGACGGCGATGACCATATCGGGGTTGGCCAGCTTCAGTTCGCGCCAGCGGCCGAGTTGCGAATACACGCGGTCTTGCGCACGTTCGCGGATCGAGCAGGTGTTGAGCAGAATCACGTCGGCGTCTTCCGCGCGGGCGGTGACTTCCAGGGCCTGATGTTCGCCCAGCAGATCGACCATGCGCGAGCTGTCGTACTCGTTCATCTGGCAACCGTGGGTTTCGATGTAAAGCTTCTTGGCCATGGATTCGGGTCGTCACGTGATTCAAAGAACCGCGCATTATAGGGAACAAGCCGTCAGGTTCCTACCGCTGTGCGTCCGGTGGCTATGCTATAGTTCGCGCCCTCATTTTTACCCCGATGTTATCCGCCCGCCATGACCAAACGCGAAGCTCCAATCTACAAGGTGATTTTCCTCAACCAGGGCCAGGTGTTCGAAATGTACGCCAAGCAGATCTATCAAAGTGATCTGTGGGGTTTCCTGGAAGTTGAAGAATTCGTCTTTGGCGAGCGCACGCAAATGGTCGTCGATCCGAGCGAAGAAAAGCTCAAGGCGCAATTCGAAGGCGTGGTGCGCAGTTTTGTGCCGATGCATTCGATCGTGCGCATCGACGAAGTGGAACGTCTGGGCACGCCGAAAATCAGCGAGGCCCGGGGCGCGGTCGGCAATGTCATGCCGTTTCCGATGCCGATGCCTGAAAAGTAACAGCGGATTCTGGATTGGAATGAGTTTGTGGTGAGGGGATTTATCCCCGCTCGGCTGCGAAGCAGTCGCAATCCATCCAGCAATATGTGTCAGACAGAACCGGGTTGCAGGGTTTGGGGCTGCTTCGCAGCTCAACGGGGATGAATCCCCTCGCCACAGGTCATCTCCACAGCCTTTAGGGCAGTGGGGAGAATGGCGTGCGCCCGTCGGCGTTCTGCAGTTCCATCAGGTATTTGCGGAAAATCTGCCCGAGCACCTGAGTGGCGGTTTCGAGATCTTCGCGGGACATTTTTTCCGAGACTTCGTCAGCCGTGTCCAATGCCTCTTCAGCACCGTTGACCGCTGCCATCTTCAGCACGATGTAGGCCTGGATATTGTTGGCCTGCACGCCTTCGCCGTGGAAGAACATGCTGCCGAGCTTGAATTGCGCCTGGGCGTGGCCTTGCAGCGAGGCCTTTTCGAAATAGCTCAGGGCTTGATTGAGGTCGCGCGGCGCGTTCTTGCCGTCGTAGTAGAACTCACCCAACTCGTATTGCGCTTGCGCGTCCCCTTCGTCCGCCGCTTTCTGGCAGGCGGCCAATGCCTGCGTGACGTCTTGCGGCTGAGTATTGAGGGTGCAACGACCCATCGCCGGGATCAACAACGAGTTGCCGCCTGCTTGTGCATGCGCGAGCAGGGGCTGAAGGAGCAACAGGCAGCCCAATGCAAGGGTGCGGCCGGTGCGGTTCATGGGAATCGACTTACCTCTGAAGGGCACGCGGACCCGTCGAGGGATCCAATAAGCGCGCATTATGAAATAAGCAGGGCCAACCTTACAAAGTCTTTACTCGTTTTTCTGCTGCGTGGGGAATATATCGCCCGATTCAGGCAGGATTTTCGCAGACGCGTCGGAAAAGCCGAGCGGATGTAGGCGAAAGCTGACGCTGGCCATAGCCAACGTCAGCGGTACGGCGACTATTTCAATGCGGCGAAGGCGCGCTCGGCAGCGTCCAGCGTCAGTTGCAACTCGGCTTCGCCGTGGGCGATCGAGGTGAAACCGGCTTCGAAAGCGCTCGGCGCCAGGTACACGCCACCTTCCAGCATCAAGTGGAAGAAGCGACCGAACATTGCCGCGTCGCTGGCCATCACGTCGTCGAAGGTGACGATGTCGTCGGCGCCGCTGAAGTACAGACCGAACATGCCGCCGGCCTGAGTGGTCACGAACGGGATGCCCGCAGCATCGGCACGCTGTTGCAGACCGTCGAGCATGCGCGCGGTGTAGTCGGTCAGTTCGGCGTGGAAGCCCGGGCGGCTGATCAGACGCAGGGTCGTCAGACCGGCAGCCATCGCCAGCGGATTACCCGACAACGTACCGGCCTGATACACCGGGCCCAGTGGGGCGATGCGCTGCATGATTTCGCGTTTGCCGCCGAAGCAGCCCACCGGCATGCCGCCGCCTATGATCTTGCCGAACGTGGTCAGGTCCGGTGTCACACCGTAGTGCGCCTGGGCACCGCCGAGGGCGACGCGGAAACCGGTCATCACTTCGTCAAAAATCAGCACCACACCATGTTTGTCGCACAGCGAACGCAGGCCTTCGAGGAAGCCCGGCGCTGGCGGCACGCAGTTCATGTTGCCGGCGACCGGTTCGACGATGATGCACGCGACGTCCTCGCCCACTTCAGCGAGCATCGCTTCAACCGCGTCGATGTCGTTGAACGGCAGGGTCAGGGTGTGTTTGGCGAACGCTGCCGGCACGCCGGCCGAGCTTGGTACGCCCTGGGTCAGAGCGCCGGAACCGGCCTTGACCAGCAGGCTGTCGGAGTGGCCGTGGTAGCAGCCTTCGAATTTGATGATGCTGTCGCGACCGGTGTAACCACGGGCCAGACGGATCGCGCTCATGGTCGCTTCGGTGCCGGAGCTGACCATGCGCACCATGTCCATTGACGGCACCAGCGAGCAGACCAGATCGGCCATCTCGGTTTCCATCGACGTCGGCGCGCCGTAGGACAGGCCGTGTTGCAGTTGATTGCGCACCGCGTCGAGCACGTCCGGATGGCTGTGGCCAAGGATCATCGGCCCCCACGAACCCACGTAATCGACATAACGCTTGTCATCTTCGTCGGTGACGTAAGCGCCTTCGGCGTGTTTGAAGAACAGCGGGGTGCCGCCGACGCTCTTGAACGCGCGCACCGGCGAGTTGACGCCGCCGGGGATGTGTTTCTGAGCATTGGCAAACAGGGTTTCGGAACGAGACATGATCGGGCTCTCAAATCAGATTTTCAGAAGTTCGTTGAAGGCGCGGGCGCGGCGGGTCACTTCGGCGCTGCTCTCGGCGCCGAACAAACCGTGGATCACGGCGAGCAGATCGACACCGTGCTCGACCAGTGGCGCGGCGTTATCGAGGGTGATCCCGCCGATCGCGCAGATCGGCAAGTGCAGCGTGCGTTTGGCTTCGTCGAGCAAGTCGAGGCTGCAACTCGGCGCACCGGGTTTGGTGGTGGAATTGAAGAAGCGGCCGAAGGCAACGTAACTCGCGCCTTCTTTGGCAGCCTGTTCGGCCAGGGCGATTTGCCCGTGGCAGGTCGAACCGATGATCGCTTTCGAACCGAGCAGGGCGCGGGTCGGCGACAGCGGGCCGTCGGTCTGCCCGAGGTGCACGCCGACGTTGAGGCGTGCGGCCAGCTCGGCGTCATCGTTGATGATCAGTTGCGTCTTGTAGCGCTCGCACAGGTTGCGCAACGCCTCGGCCTCGCGCAGACGGCGGGCCTCGTCGCTGCTCTTGTCGCGGTATTGCAGCAGGGTGACGCCGCCGTCGAGCGCCGCCTCCACGTAAGACAGAAACTTGCCGGCCAGCAACTGGCTGTCGGTAATGGCATACAGGCCACGTAGTTTCATCGGGCAGACCTCACGACGTTACGAGCAGAAATCCAGCGGCAGGCGACGCGGCACGAACTGGCCTTTGCCCAGTTGTTCGGCATCGCGCAAAGTCCGCCAGGTGTAATCCAGCGCACTGCGCACGGCACTGGCCAGGTGTTCGCCCTGAGCGAGTCGCCCGGCCAAAGCGCTGGCCAATGTGCAACCGGAGCCGTGATAGCTGCCCGGCAGACGCTGGCAGATAAAGGTTTCGCGCAGGCCGTCGCGGCTGTACACGCGGTTGTGGATTTCAGATTCGTCGCCATGGCCGCCGGTGATCAGCAGGTTTTTGACGAATGGCAGGAGTTTTTCCGCGCACTCGTCGGCCGTGCCTTCGGGCAGTTCGGCGAGGATGCGCGCTTCAGGAAGATTGGGCGTGGCGATAATCGACAGCGGCAGCAGACGCTCGCGCATCGCGTAGCCGACCTCGTCCTTGCCCAGGCGTCCGCCGCCGCCGGCACGCAGCACCGGGTCGCAGACCACCGGCAGATGCGGGTGCGCCGAGAGCAGTTCGACCACGGTGTCGACCATCTCCAGCGAACCGAGCATGCCCAGTTTCACTGCGGCGACTTCGGAATCGTTGAGCACGGCGTTGGCCTGGGCCAGTACCCACTCACGGTCGAGGACGCGGAAGTCAGTGACGTTGACGGTGTCTTGCACGGTCAGGGCGGTGACGGCCGGAGCCGCATGGCAACCCTGCGCGAGCAGGGCTTCGATATCTGCCTGCAAGCCGGCGCCACCACTGGGGTCGTGGCCGGAGAGACAGAGGACAACGGGGCGGGAGCTGTAGATATTCATGGTGCGCGAGCTTACCACCAAAGCTGATTTTGGGGTGTGGGTGGCAGAGCAAGATAAATGCAGGAGCTGCCGGAGGCTGCGATCTTTGACGTTCCTGACCATTCCAACAGCTCTATCTCGGTGCTTTGCCCTGGAACGCCCGTTCTAGAGCCGTTGTAGGAAAAATTTCCATGGTGCTCAATGGCCATCAACGGCTATGCTAGGCTGGATCCAAACAATCACAGGTAATACCGGTTTTACGTCTACTCAAAGGGAATGGGGGGCTTCCTGACACAACCGGACGAGCCACGCTGGGGCTTCAATGCGCTATTTGCTGATGTTGCTGTTCTGCTTGCCCCTTATGGCGAGCGCCGTCGAATTCGACGAATTCACCCAGAGCCTGCCACTGGGCCGATCGCTGCAAGTGTTCGAAGACCCGAGCGGTCAGGCGACGATTGCCGACGTCCGCGCGCAAGATGCCGCCGGCCAGTTCAAAGCCCACGACAAAGCCACGCTCAATGCCGGTTACTCGCGTTCGGCGTTCTGGCTGAAGATCGACCTGCATTACCGCCCGAGCAACCCGGCCGCCCAGCGCACCTGGCTGCTCGAACTGGCGTATCCGCCGCTCGATCATCTCGATCTCTATTTGCCCGACGCCACCGGTGCATACCGACTGGTGCGCCAGACCGGCGATGCCTTGCCCTTCGCCAGTCGCGAGATCCGCCAGAACAACTACCTGTTCGACCTGCCCTTCAAACCGGATCAACAGCAGACGCTGTACCTGCGACTGGCCAGCGAAGGCTCGATCCAGGCGCCGGTGACGTTGTGGTCGAGCACCGCGTACCTCGAAGATCAACCGGTGCGCCTGTATGTGCTCGGCATCATTTATGGCGTACTGCTGGGGATGCTGGTCTACAACCTGTTCATCTACCTGAGCGTGCGCGACACCAGTTACCTCTATTACATCTTCTATATCGGCTCGTTCGGCCTCTATCAATTGTCGGTGAATGGCGCGGCGGTCGAGTATTTCTGGCCGGACAACCCATGGTGGGCCAACGCCGCGACGCCGTTCTTCATCGGTTGCGCCGGGCTGTTCGGCAGCCAGTTCGCCCGCAGTTTCCTGCAGACCAAGACCCACAGCCCCTGGCTGGATCGCTTGCTGATCGGCCTGATTGCCTTCAGTGCACTGGTGATCGGTCTGTCGCTGATGACCAGTTACGCCCTGGCCCTGCGCCTGGCGACCACACTGGCGCTGACCTTCACCGTGGTGATCTTTGCCGCCGGGATCCTTGCCTGGTGGCGCGGCCTGCGCGTGGCGCGTTACTTCATCATCGCCTGGTCGGCATTCCTGCTCGGCGGCATCGTCAATACGCTGATGGTGCTGGGCCTGCTGCCCAACGTGTTTTTGACCATGTACGCCAGCCAGATCGGCTCGGCGATCGAGGTTGCGCTGCTGTCGCTGGCGCTGGCCGATCGCATCAACGCCATGCGCGAACAACAGGCGCAGACCTTGTTCGACGCCGGGCAGAAACTCGAAGTGCTCAACCAGCAACTGGCCCACAGCAACAAGCTCAAGGACGAATTCCTCGCGACGCTGACCCACGAATTGCGCACGCCGATGAATGGGGTGATCGGTTCGCTGGAGCTGATGCAGACCGTCGACCTCGATCCCGAGCTTGAGCAATATCAACAGACCGCCGCCGGTTCCGCCCGCGACATGATGCGCATGGTCAATGGCATCCTCACGCTCACTGAATTGCAGGCCGGCAAGCTCAAGGCGACGCCGGGCAGTTTCAGCCTGCGCGCAGTGGTCGAGGCGTTGCGCGTGCAGTTCGAAGGTAATGCGGCGAGCAAGTCGCTGGACTTCAAAGTCGAGGTGCTGCCGACCTTGCCGGATCGCTTGCTCGGGGACAGCGCGAAACTGGCGCAGTGCCTGGAATGCCTGCTGGACAATGCGATCAAGTTCACCCGCGTCGGCGGGTTGGCGCTGCGCGTCACCGGGCGGCCGTCGGCGGATGAGCGCATGGCGCTGTCGTTTGCGGTGATCGACACCGGTATCGGTTTCACTGACCTGGGTGAGGCGACCCTGTATCAGCGTTTCTTCCAGCTCGACGGTTCGATGACTCGCGAATACGGCGGTCTCGGTGTTGGTCTGGCGATCTGTCGGCAACTGGTCGAATTGCTCGGCGGCAAACTCACCCATCGCTCCGAGCCGGGACGCGGCAGCCGCTTCCAGCTCGATGTCGAATTCGAACTGCCGGTGATCGAAGCGCCTGCGGATCAGCCGCCTCGCGATTGCATTCGTGCGCCGCAGGACTGCACAGTGCTGCTGGTGGACGACAACAGCGTCAATCAATTGGTGATGCGCGGCATGTTGCTCAAGCTCGGTTTCCGCGTGCGCAGCGCGGATAACGGCGCCGCCGCGCTGGACTGCCTGCAACGGGAAAGCTTCGATGCAGTGCTGATCGATTGCCAGTTGCCCAACCACGACGGCGCATCGCTGTGCTGCCAGATCCATGCATTGCCAGGCTGCGCGCATTTGCCAGTGTTCATGCTGGCGCTGGGTGCGGATCGCGAGCAATGCGCCCCGGGCGCGCCTATCGACTATCTGCACAAACCGGTGAAGTTCGAGGATCTGCAGGCTGCTTTACAGCGCCGCGTACTCAGTTGCTGATGGGGTAAAAGCGCCGCAAAAACGGCGCCTATGACACTTTGTTCAAAAAAGCACCAGTGCTTAACTGGTGCCATTGCTGAACACGGAGCGCCGTCATGAACCTGCATCAGTTCGCCGAAACCCACGAAGTCACCAATCAGCCGCCGTCGCTGGACGGCACCAACCTGTACCGCATCGACCTGCCGCTGCAGGAGTGGTCGCGGCGTTTTGGTGCCGGTTGGGCCGAGTCGCGCATCGATGCCTATGGCGCACTGGCGGGTGGGCCGCTGATGGAGGCGGGGTTTCTCGCCAACCAGAACAAACCGCTATTTGCCAGCCATGATCGCTACGGCCATCGCATCGATCTGGTCGAGTTTCACCCGGCTTACCATGAGCTCATGCGCACGGCGATCGAACATGGCCTGACCTCGCTGCCTTGGGCACACCCTCAGGACGGCGCGCATGTCGCCCGCGCGTCGATGACCTATCTGCACAGCCAGGCCGAGGCCGGCAGTGGTTGCCCGCTGACCATGACCTTCGCCAGCGTGCCGGCCCTGCGCTTGCAGCCGGAGCTGGCTGAGCAGTGGCTGCCGAAAGTCCTCGCCACCGAATACGATCCACGCAACGTCGGCATGGCGCACAAGGCCGGCGTGACCATCGGCATGGCGATGACCGAGAAGCAGGGCGGCACCGACGTTCGCGCCAACACCACCAAAGCCTATCCGGTCGGCGCCAGCGGCCCGGGTCAGGCCTATGAACTGGTCGGGCACAAGTGGTTTTGTTCGGCGCCGATGTGCGACGCCTTCCTGACATTGGCGCAAACCGAAAAGGGCTTGAGTTGCTTCCTGCTGCCGCGCCATCGCCCGGACGACACGCGCAATCAGTTCTACATCCAGCGTCTGAAAAACAAACTCGGCAACCAGTCCAACGCCTCCAGCGAAGTGGAGTTTCGTGGGGCGCTGGCGTGGATGATCGGCGAAGAAGGGCGCGGCGTGCCGACCATTATCGAGATGGTAGCGATGACCCGTTTCGATTGCATGGTCGGCTCCAGCTCGCTGATGCGCCAGGCGCTGACCCAGGCCAGCCATCACTGCGCGCACCGCAAGGTCGGCGGCAAATTGCTCAGCGAGCAGCCGCTGATGCAAAACGTGCTGGCCGATCTGGCGCTGGAGAGCGAAGCGGCGTTGGCGCTGAGTCTGCGCATGGGCAAGGCGCTCGATCATCTGGATGATCGCCACGAAGCGCAGTTCGCGCGGCTGGTGACGGCAGTGGGCAAATACTGGATCTGCAAGCGCGCGCCAGGAATGATCAACGAAGCCGCCGAATGCATGGGCGGTGCTGGATACGTCGAGGACAGCATCCTGCCGCGCCTGTACCGGGAAGCGCCGGTGAACTCGACGTGGGAAGGTTCGGGGAATGTGCAATGTCTGGATGTGCTGCGCGCATTGTCGAAGGAGCCGGGTGTGTTGGATGTGCTGTTCAGCGAACTGGGCGACGGCCATGGCGACAAGCGTCTGGCCGCGCACATTCAGCAGTTGCAGGCGCAGTTCAAGGACACCAGTGATATTCAGTATCGGGCGCGGCAGTTGACCGAAGACATCGCGCTCGGGTTGCAGGCCAGGCTTCTGTTGGAGGCGGGGAATTCAGCCGTAAGCGATGCTTTCATTGCCAGCCGTCTGAGCGGTGGCGGTCGCGTCTACGGCGCGTTGCCGCGTGGGCTGGACGTTGAAGCGATCGTCGCCCGCTCGACTCCACCGCTTTTCTGACCCACCTCAAATCTCCCCCTGTGGGAGCGAGCCTGCTCGCGAAAGCGGTGTGTCAGTCGACATCTTTATTGGATGATCCACCGCATTCGCGAGCAGGCTCGCTCCCACAGGGGACATCATTGGTCTGCAGATTTAAGTATCGCCACAACGCCACTGTTCCCGTGCGTCCACGATGCAGGCAAGATGAAGCTCTGCAAGTCAGAACACAGGAAGCTGATCGTGACCGAAGCGTTTATTGTCGTTCAAACCGCCGAACAAGCCGTGGATCGTCTGGCCGAGCTGCATGAGCGGGCCACCACTGCGCTGAATTCTGCCCTCAAGCGTTACCTCAAGGACCGCGTCGAGCCCGACGCCGAACAGCGTGCCCTGTTTCGTTATCCCGAACTGCGTCTGACCTACCACTGCCAGGGCGAAGTGCCGCAGACTACCCGCGCTTACGCCAAGGTGCAGTTGCCGGGCACTTACAGCGTCACCGTCACCCACCCGGCGGCGTTTCGCAAATACCTGCTCGAACAACTGACGCCGTTGATGCACGACTTCACCGTGACCGTCGAAGTCGGCGTCAGCCAGCAGAACATTCCTTATCCGTACGTGGTCGAGCAGGGCGATGAACTGGCCGGTTCCGGCGTCACTGCAGCGGTGCTGGCGCGGGTGTTCCCGAGCACGGATCTGTCCGCCGCCACCGATGGCATTGCCGACGGCCTCTACGACTGGGAAAACACCGATCCGCTGCCACTGGCGCTGTTCGACGCCGCGCGCGTGGATTTCTCGCTGCGCCGGCTGGTGCATTACACCGGCAGTGACTGGCGCCATGTGCAGCCGTGGATTCTGCTGACCAACTATCACCGCTACGTCGACCAGTTCATCGTTCATGGTCTGGAGCAGTTGCGCCGCGACCCGCGTTTCGTGCGCATGGTCCTGCCGGGCAACGTGATCATCGAGAAGAGCATGGACCACGGCGAAGCCTCGGCGATTGCCGCCGGTGTGGTCTGGCACCGTTACCAGATGCCGGCCTATCACCTGATCGCCAGCGATGGCCACGGCGTGACGCTGGTCAACATCGGTGTCGGCCCGTCCAACGCCAAGAACATCACCGATCACCTGGCCGTGCTGCGCCCGCATTGCTGGCTGATGATCGGCCACTGCGGCGGCCTGCGTCAGTCGCAGACCATTGGCGATTACGTGCTGGCCCACGCCTACATGCGTCGCGACGGCATTCTTGATCGTGTGGTGCCGCCGAATATTCCCATCCCGGCACTGGCCGAAGTGCAGCTTGCTCTGCAGCAGGCGGCGGCGAATGTCACTGGCGAGAAGGGCGACGATCTGAAGAAGCGCCTGCGCACCGGCACGGTTCTGACCTATGACGACCGTAACTGGGAATTGCGCTGGGCTCAGGAGCGGCCGCTGATCAACCTGTCCCGCGCGGTTGCGGTGGACATGGAAAGCGGCACGATCGCAGCGCAAGGTTATCGCCTGCGTGTGCCTTACGGCACGTTGCTCTGCGTTTCGGACAAACCACTGCACAGCGAAATCAAACTGCCGGGCTCGGCCAACGCCTTCTATGAGCGCGCGGTCAGCCAGCATTTGAAAATCGGCATCGAAGCGGTGGATCTGCTGCGTACCGAACTCAACTCGCTGCACTCGCGCAAACTGCGCAGCTTCGACGAGCCGCCGTTCCGTTAACGGTTAGTCGTGGTCATTTGGCGGTCGGGGCACTAGCATTGTCAGCCCTGATCGCTAAATGTTCTGTCTCTTATGTCCCGTCCCCCGCGTCCACCTTCCCGCCGTCCCGGCATGAAGCCTCAGTCTTCTGCCCCGCGCCGTGTTGCCAAGGCACCACCGGCCGAGCCGAAACTGATCCTGTTCAACAAACCCTTCGATGTGCTGACGCAATTCAGCGACGGTGAAGGGCGGGCGACACTCAAGGATTACATCGATGTGCCGGGGATTTATCCGGCCGGACGTCTGGATCGTGACAGCGAAGGTTTGTTGCTGCTGACCAACGACGGCCAGTTGCAGGCGCGCATCGCCGATCCGAAACACAAACTGGCGAAGACTTATTGGGTGCAGGTGGAGGGCGAGCCGACGGCCGAGCAGTTGCAGCGCCTGCGCGATGGCGTCGAGTTGAATGACGGCATGACCCTGCCCGCCGAAGCGCGGCAACTGGCTGAGCCGCAGTTATGGCCGCGCAATCCGCCGGTACGCTTTCGCGCGACCATACCGACCTCGTGGCTGGAATTGGTGATTCGCGAAGGGCGCAACCGTCAGGTGCGGCGCATGACGGCAGCGGTCGGATTGCCGACGTTGCGTCTGGTGCGGGTCAGGATTGGTGACTGGACCATTGAAGGGCTGGATCAGGGCCAGTGGCGGGAAGTGCCGGCGCGCTTATAAGGCGCCGGATTCAATCAGGCCGATCACCACACTTTTGATGATGAACGCGGCCACGCCCAGGCCCAGCACGAAAAACAGAATGAACGAGCCGAACCGCCCGGCCTTGGACTTCTTCGCCAGATCCCAGACGATGAAACCCATGAAAATGATCAGGATGCTGACCAGACCGGTCATCATCCACTCTTCGAACAGTGCTGGATCCATTGGCGATCTCCGGCGCGGACAGGGCTGAAAGGGCGGCGGCGAGTATACGCCAAGGGCGGATGGCGGGGCATTGATCTGCGTCGCCTGTGCCGGCCCCTTCGCGAGCAGGCTCGCTCCCACAGGTTGAAATGCATTCCAAATGTGGGAGCGAGCCTGCTCGCGAAAGGGATATCAGCTACGCAAATGAGTCAGCGGCAGTTCGGTGCTGTTGAGCACCTGATTCAGCACAAAACTCGACCGCACGCTGGTGACCCCCTCGATCCGGGTCAGGTGCCCCAGCAGTAATTTCTGATAGTGATCCATATCCGGCACCACCACTTTCAACTGGTAGTCAGCATCCACTCCGGTCACCAGACTGCACTCCAGCACTTGCGGCAATGTGCGGATTGCCGCTTCGAAATTCTCGAAGCGTTCCGGCGTGTGCCGGTCCATGCCGATCAGCACATACGCGGTCAGACTCAGCCCGAGCATCTTGCGATCGAGCAATGCAACCTGGCGCGAGATATAGCCATCGTCTTCCAGTTGCTTGACCCGGCGCGAGCAAGGCGAGGGCGACAGACCGATGCGCTCGGCCAGTTCCTGGTTGGAGATACGGGCGTCGCGCTGCAATTCCGCCAAAATACTCAGGTCATACCGGTCGAGTTTGCTCATCAATCTGTCCTTGGTCGTAACTATTGCGGCGGATTATCTATCCAGGGTTAAAAATTGCGCAAGCAGTGTTTAATTGAGCAATTTTCGCAATCCTCTGTCGCGGCTTCAGGCCTATTCTTATCACCAGAATCACTGCTCGGTAACACAGTCCACGCGGCCCGCCCAATCAGGCCCGCCGCGGCCGCCACCCCCACCGGGGATGTGCCGGCCCCCGAGCTGCACACTGTCCAGAAGACGGCGTGAGGTGAGCCGACGTCAAAAGCGTCGAGCCAGGACGAAGTTCTCAGAAGGGAGGCCGACGGGTCTCCCTTTTTTCTTGCCTGCGATTTCATCTTGGCGCCTCAATAAATAAGTCGCGCGACTGATAACCTGTTGCAGAACCCGGTGGGGCTGTTTCGAGTCTCAGCAACAAGCCCTGCCAACGACAGGCTCCCGCAGTGAGGAAAGGCATGAATTCGCGCATCTGGCGTCTGGCCGGTGTTGGTTTGCTGTGTGTGGGGGTCAGTGCGCAAGCGCTGGCCGATGAGCCGCAGAATCGCGGGCCGGGCAACGGGCCGCAGAACGACGGGATCATCCGTGGCGACAACAGCCGTCAGTTCGAGCACAACGGCCAGCCGCATAACAATGACGGTCAATGGCAGAACCGCAACCGTGCCGATGAGCGTCCGCAACCGCCTCGCCAGCCGGGCAACAACCTGCCGATCCAGCCGCGACCCGACGCCGTGCGCCAGACCCAGGAACCGCGTCAGGGTTACTACCGCGACGAGCGCCCGCAAAACGGTTACCACAATCAGCAATGGCAGACGCAGCCGCGTCCCGATGACAACCGCTGGCCGGGACGGCCGAACGGTCATGGCAATGGCTGGGGTCCTGGCCCGCAGTATCGTCCGGGCCATGTGATCGATCGTTTCCCGGATCGTGATTACCGCGTGCCGTATCGCGGTCAGGATTACTTCTATTCCGGCGGCTACTGGTATCGCCCGCAAGGCCCGCGCTACATCGTCGTGCAACCACCGCGCGGGATCCGCGTCCAGTATTTGCCGGATTACGCCCGTGAAGTGTGGATCGGCGGCTCGCTGCTGTTCCTCGCCGCCGGCTCGTATTACGCCTATCAAGAGGCGACGCAGGATTACGTGGTGGTCGAGCCGCCGCTGCAGCAACCGCCGCAACCGCAAGCTCAGGGCTATGACGTCGAAGCCTACCCGGCCAACGGCCAGTCGCCGCAGCAAGTGCAGCAGGACGGTTACCAGTGCTCTCAGTACGCGGTGCAGCAAAGCGGTTTCGACCCGCGCGCCGCGACCTATCAACCGGCACCCGAAGTGGTTCAGGCCTATCGCCAGGCGCAGGGCAACTGCCTGAGCAGTCGCGGTTATCAGGTCAATTACTGAGTGCGGGCGGCGAGCACTACTTCCTGTGGGTCAGCGTGCACCAGCACTTCGGCCTTCGGATAGGCCTTGTGAATCGCCGCCGCCGCTTGGTCGCTGATGCCATGGGCGACTGACAGGGTCAGTTCGCCCGGCAGTTCCAAGTGCAATTGCACAAACCAGTGGTTGCCCGAGATCCGCGTGCGCAGGTCGTGCGCACCCAGTACGCCGGGGACGCTGCATGCCAGTTCGAGCATGTGCTGGCTGACATCGGTCGGCAGTTCCTCGTCCATCAACACCGAAAAACTTTCCCGGGCGATCTGAATCGCACTCCAGAAAATGTACACGGCGATCCCCAGCCCGAACCACGCATCCAGTTGCGCAAAACCCATCGCGGCCAACACCAGCGCGATCAGGATGCTGCCGTTGAGCAGCAGGTCCGAACGGTAATGCAGCGAGTCGGCACGCACGGCGTTGGAGCCGGTCTGCTTGATCACCCGGTGCTGCAACATCAGCAGCGCCGCCGTCAGCAGCAGGGAAAACACGATCACACCGATGCTCAGCCACGGTGCGCCAAGCGGTTCCGGCGTCTGCAAGCGTTGGTAGGCCTGAAACGCGATCAGCACCGCGCTGCCACCGATGAACAACGCCTGGGCCATGCCCGCCAGCGATTCGGCTTTGCCGTGGCCATAACGGTGATCATCATCCGCCGGGCGCAAGGCGTAATGCACCGCCAGCAGGTTGAGCATCGAGGTGACTCCATCCAGCGCCGAGTCGGTGAGGCCGGCGAGCATGCTCACCGATCCGCTGAGCCACCAGGCAATCGCCTTGGCGACGATCAGCGTGCAGGCGACCGCCACCGAGGCGCGGGTCGCCAGCCGCAGCAGGCGGGCGTGTTCAGGGCTGGAGGTCATTGAACGTCCTTATTCAAGCAGCCGGTTGCAGGCCGAACATCGCCAGTTGCTGAGTGCTGCCCTTGTGCTGGATCAGGCGCGGATCATCCAGAGGAAAATCTCGGCCCAGCTCGCTCTCGAGAATCGCCTGCAACTTGTGATTGTCGACCTGACCGTCGGGGCCGATGGCTTGCTTGAGCTTGGCCGGATCGATCTGCGCGGTGTGGCCCGGTTCGAAATAGATCGCCCCGGTGGCGAAGTCGACGGCAAACGCGATCAGCCCGGGAATGATGTAGAACAGCAGGCCGACGGCATCGAGCACGGCAATCGCCGGGTCGATCTTGCCGTCGATCTGGCCACGCCGGTCCGGGTAGAAAATCGAACCGCACGCCGACAGTTGCGTGAGCAGAGTGGCAACCAGAACACCGCCGATCAGGCGAGAGGGTAAGCGCATGGAAATGTCTCCTGAGTCATCAAATAACGAAGCTTCGTCTTGTGAAGTTAAGACCCTGACGAACGCCCGGCAGTTCGCCGTTATACTCGGCCCTCTGTTTGGGAGCCAGCATGATTTCTTTGCCGATCGACGATGTTTTACCCGCCCTGCGTGAAGCCCTCGCGTCACGCCACGAAGCCGTGCTCGAAGCACCGCCCGGCGCCGGTAAAACCACCCGCGTGCCTTTGGCCTTGCTCAACGAGGCCTGGCTGGTCGGGCAGACCATCGTCATGCTCGAACCACGGCGCTTGGCTGCGCGGGCGGCGGCGGAGCGTTTGGCCAGCGAGCTCGGCGAGCAGGTCGGTGAAACTGTCGGCTATCGCATCCGCCTCGACAGCAAGGTCGGCCCGAAGACGCGTATCGAGGTGGTCACCGAAGGCATCCTCACCCGGCGCTTGCAGGACGACCCGGCGCTGGAGGGTGTGGGCCTGCTGATCTTCGACGAATTTCATGAACGCAGTCTCGACGCCGATCTGGCGCTGGCCCTCAGTCTGAACGGTCGCGAGCTGTTTCGCGCTGAACAGCCGCTGAAGATTCTGCTGATGTCGGCGACCCTCGAAGGCGAGCGCCTGGCCGGCTT
Organism: Pseudomonas sp. Sample_21; assembly: GCF_004307525.1. Lineage (NCBI taxonomy): Bacteria > Pseudomonadati > Pseudomonadota > Gammaproteobacteria > Pseudomonadales > Pseudomonadaceae > Pseudomonas > Pseudomonas sp. Sample_21. The sequence continues at coordinate 18,787 of NZ_RCNZ01000064.1, forward strand.
GCTCGATGACGCGCCGATCCTGCGCAGTGAAGGGCGCATGTACCCGGTGACGATGCGCTGGGGCCGGCCGTTCCAGCCGGGCGAATATATCGACCAGCGCGTTACCCAAACCGTGCTCGAAGCGCTGCACGACGAGACCGGCAGCCTGCTGGTGTTCCTGCCGGGACAGGCGGAGATCCGTCGCGTACATCAGCAACTGGTCGACGCAATCGGCGAGCGCAAAGACGTTCTGCTGTGCCCGTTGCACGGCGAACTCGACCTCAATGCGCAACGTGCAGCGATCGATCCGGCGCCGCCCGGTCAGCGCAAAGTGGTGCTGGCAACCAACATCGCCGAGACCAGCCTGACCATCAACGGCGTGCGCGTGGTCATCGATGCCGGATTGGCGCGGGTGCCGCGCTTCGACCCGGGCAGCGGCATGACCCGCCTCGACACCCAACGCATCTCCAAGGCCAGCGCCACCCAGCGTGCCGGCCGCGCCGGGCGACTGGAGCCGGGCGTGTGTTATCGCTTGTGGTCACAGGATCAGCACGAACAACTGGCGGCTTATGGCAGCGCGGAAATTCTCTCGGCGGATCTGGCCAGCCTCGCTTTGCAACTCGGGCGCTGGGGCGTGACCCCGGGCGAACTGGTCTGGCTCGACATACCGCCCGCCGCCGCGTATGCCCAAGCGCAGGATCTGCTGCAACGCCTCGGCGCCTTGCACGGCGACACGCTGACGGCCCACGGCCAAGCCATGGCCGAACTGCCGGCGCATCCGCGCATCGCGCATTTGCTGTTGCGCGGTCAGGCGCTGGGGCTGGCGGCGATGGCCTGCGATGTGGCGGCGCTGCTCGGCGAGCGCGATATCCTGCGCGGCGCTGGTGCGGATCTGCACAGCCGATTGGTCCTGCTTTCCGGCGAAGAACGTGCCGGTCGTGTCGCGCAGGGCGGGGTGCAACGTGCCCGGCAATTGGCTCGGCAGTATCGCGGCTACTTGCGTGGCAAGCCGAGCGAACCGGTAAACGATCCCGAGCATCCGCGCTGGCTCGGCGCGCTGCTGGCGCTGGCCTACCCGGATCGCGTCGCCCAGCAACGGCGTGCCGGTGGGGCCGAATACCGTTTGGCCAACGGTCGCGCGGCGCTGTTCGCTGAGGCCGATAGCCTGATGAAGCACGAGTGGATTGTTATTGCCGACCTCGGCAGCCGTCAGGGCCAGCGCGAAGAACGCATCTATCTGGCGGCGGATTTCGATCCGGCGCTGTTCGATTCGGTGCTCGCCGAGCAAGTGCGCAGCGTCGATCAACTCGATTGGGATGAACGCGAAGGCGTGCTGCGTGCCGAGCGCCAGCGCAAGGTCGGCGAGCTGATTCTGAGCCGCGAACCTTTGACCGGTCTGGATGAAAACGCGCGCAGTCAGGCGCTGGTCAATCTGGTGCGGCGCAAGGGTCTGGAGTTGTTGCCGTGGACGCCGGAACTGCGCCAATGGCAAGCGCGAGTGGCGCTGTTGCGCCAGCTCGATCTGAGCACTCAGGACGACAGCCAATGGCCGGATGTCAGCGATGCGGCATTGTTGAATACCCTGGAAGACTGGCTGATGCCGTATCTGGGCAAAGTCTCGCGGCTCAGCCATTTCGCGAACCTCGACCTGTCGAGCATCGTGCGCAATCTGCTGCCGTGGCCGCTGCCGCAGAAGCTCGACGAACTGGCGCCGCATCATTTGAACGTGCCGTCGGGTTCATCGATTCGCCTGGATTACAGCGAACATCCACCGATTCTCGCGGTGCGTTTGCAGGAGCTGTTTGGTCTGGCCGATACGCCACGGATCGCCGGCGGCCGGCAAGTGGTCAAGCTGCATTTGCTGTCGCCAGCGCGGCGGCCGGTGCAGGTCACGCAGGACCTGGCCAACTTCTGGCGCAGCACCTATGCCGAAGTGAAGAAGGATCTCAAGGGGCGTTATCCGAAGCACTATTGGCCGGACGATCCCTTGGTCGCCGAAGCCACGGCGCGGGCGAAACCACGCGGCACCTGACCCGCAATGGCTGCGCGCCATTAGCCCATCCGTGCTAATTGCCCTTGGTTGTTCCGGCTCGCAAAATCGCCGCCTGAACAATAACAGCCTTGTTGCCTGGCAACTTGCGCCCAAGGAACGGAACTGCCCATGACCACTTTTTTCAAGCTCAAGAAGTTGATCTTCTTGTCGGCTGCGCTATTGGCCGCCTCCAGTTCGGCCATGGCCGAAGAGCCCGATCCGATTGGCGACTGGTGGATTATCTACGGCAACGGCGTGCCCCAGAAAAACATCATGTACGTCGCCGATGCGACGTCGGTGGTGCCTTCGCAGAAAACCAAAGGCGCAACCTTGGTCGCGGTGACTCTGGTTTATGAAGAGCCGGGCAAACCGATGATCGACGTCTATAACCTCGAAGCCCAATGCTCTACGGGCAAGGTGCGTTTTATCAATGGCCAGTCCATTGAGCGTCTCGCCTACACCATGCGTCATCTGAAAGTTGCCAACCAATGGCAGGCGCCGAAAGAGTTCTGGGTCCAGCAAGCGCTGAAGTTTGCCTGTGCGCCGGGCAGTCGCGCGAAAAACGACATGGCCGCCGTGGGCAAGATGGAATACCTGCAAATGATCGAGATGCTGCAGCAGATGTTCTTCAAGCTCGCGCCGATTCAGCAAAAGAGCCAGATGATGGACAACATCGACAGCCTGCTCGAACTGAAGAAATAAGCCGAGGCATCCAATGACTTACACACGTTTATGGCTGGCAGCCCTGCTGGCAGGATTGCTCTTGAGCGGCTGTTCCACTATCGCGCAGAGCCGCTGGGAAGGCCGTGATATGCAGGAAGCACTGGACCTGTTCGGCACGCCCGACTCGATGGCAAAGGAAACCGGCCCGAACGGCGAACCCTTGGCCGTACTGACCTGGCACAAGTCCGCGAGCTGGACCTCCACCGAAGCGGCCGGCACTTCGATGACCCATACCGGCAATGGCATGGTGTACACCGAGCACTATCAACAGGTCGGCCACAGTTCTACCTGCAAGTTGCAGGCGAAGATCAATCAACAGAAGAAGATCGCCCAGTTCCTGATTGAAGACGGGCGAATACTGCATGGCAAGTGCGCCAATGTCCGCTATGTTCCGGGCTACGTTCCGCCCGGCTTATAAGGGCAAAGCGCTCAGGGCGCAGCGGGCAGGAGGAACCGCGCAATCACCGGCAAATGGTCGGAGATGCGCAAGGTATCGTCCTGCCGCACCTGCGCTTGCAGGCGTTTGAGCTTCGGGCTGTAGAACAGATAATCCACCGTGCGATCCGGGCCGTTGAGGCCGGGGTCGTTGGGGTAATGGGTCAGCCATTTGGCTCGATCGATACCGCCGGCCTCGTTGTTGGTCGGGATCATCGGGTACTTGTCCCACAGCAGATGCAGTTCGCTGTCGGCAGAGTAGGGCGTGCGCCGCTCGACCGGCAGGCGTCGATACTGGCCCAGCGGCAGCAGATTGAAATCGCCACCGATCAGCCACGGCAGGCCTTGGCTTTCATACTTGTCGAGGACTTTGGCCACGGCAGCCACTTGCGCCTGCACGTTGCCGTCCGCCTGGCTGGCGCGCTGCAAGTGGGTGTTGAACACGGTCAGTTGTCCGCCATCGCTGAGCGGCAGTTTGACTGCGAGCAAAGCGTCTTTGGGCTGGAACTGGCGGCTGATGAAGTTGCTCGGGGCGACGGGCAGTTGCAGGCGTTCGGCGTGTTCGATGCGATAGCGGCTCAGCGTGGCCAACTGGCGGCCGACGCTGCCGTAGATATGTGGCTCGGGGACGAAATCGGCTTTCCAGTCGAAGGCGCTGGCACTGCACGGATACAGGTCGGCGACGCGTTCCTGCAACAGCTTGAGCTGATTCTGGTAGTCACTGGCCTTGGCGCCGTCGTCGAGCTCCTGCAACAGCACCACATCCGGTTGTTCGTCACGGATCACCCGCGCTACTTCGTCGAGGCTGAACGCCATGTCTTCGGCGGTCGGCGCCTCATCGTCGCCTTCGGCCAGGTCATTCCAGAATACGTAGCGCTTGCCGGCGAGGAACTGCACGTTCCAGGTCATGACTTTCAGCGCTTGCCCCGGCACCAGCGTCGGCGCGGTAGTGCCGCAACTGACCGGTAGGGTTTCGCGGGCATCGGGGCGCCAGGTCAGGCTGAACAGCAGCACGCCGAACAGGACGGCGGCGAGGATGACGAGGAGCAGGGTGTAGCGCAGCAGACGGGTCATGGCTCGGCTTATAGCGTTACAGAAAGTGGCCCCGAGCATACCTGACGGCAGCGGCGAAGCCCAAGCACGGCGCGGTCAGACTGCGCCGTTACGTTTGTCAGGCAATTCGCTGATCAGCATGAACAGACGGAACAGCACCACACTGGTGAACAGTTGCAGAAAGCTGTGAGCGCTGTCGATCAGCCCGGCAATCAGCGGATTCTGCGGTTCGGGGTACACCGCCAGCGTCGCGCCTTTGAGGAGCCACAACGGTGTCATCACGCAGAGAATGCACAGCAGGATGCGCCAGAAGTGCCCGCGCGTCAGGCGCAGACTTTCCTTCATCGCCTGCAACGGCCCGAGGCCGCGCAGCACCAGCAGGTATTCGGCGAAGGCGAGCATGACCATCAGCATCAGGCCGGGCAGGAAGTACAGCGACAGGCCGAGCAGAATCAGCAAGGTATTGAGCGCGGTCAGCACCGCGAAGCGCGGCCACAGGGTGGCGGCCATCGCCAGCAGGTCGCGGTTGCGCGGCGACTCGCCACGGCTGCGCGCATCGAGAAACAGGATCAGCGCGGCGGTGTACAGCGGATACACCAGCAGGCCGACGATGATGCTGACGCCGGCGAAGGTGTCCGGCCCGGTGGCGTGATCGACCGCCTGCTGCAAGAAAGCTTCGACAATCACCAGCGGCAGGCACAACTGCACGATGCTGCCCAGATGGCGTTTGAAAAAATACAAAGAGTCGCGCAGTACTTCGAGGGCATTCATCAGTCGGTATCGCAGGTCGAAAACAGTGGCTCACTTTAACCGATGCAACGCGGGCCGACACAAACGTAAACATTCGGTAAAGGTCATTGAAACGTTTTGTCACTGTCTCCATTACAGGAGAGCACCACGCCCAGAGTGGGCGCGGGCACGTTATTACCGGCAATCTACGAGGTCGCCATGAACAGCGAAGAGCAAACCCTGATCGATGGACTGTTTTCCCGGCTGCAACAGGCCGAAACGGAGGCAGCCCCGCGCGACGCCCAGGCCGAGGCGCGGATCAAGGAACACCTGACGCGCCAACCGGCGGCAGGTTATTTCATGACCCAGGCGATTCTGGTGCAAGAGGCCGCGCTGAAAAGCCTCGACGAGCAGAACAAGCAGCTGACCCAGCAAGTCCAGCGCCTGCAGGCCGAGCTGCAATCGGTCAAGGCCCAGAGCGGCGCACCGGCATCCAGCGGTGGCGGTGGCTTCCTGTCGAGCATTTTTGGTGGCGGCAACTCACGTCCGGCGCCGAGCCAGAGCGCCGCACCGTCGTCCTCCGGCGGCTGGCGTGAACCGGCACCGCAGCAGAGCTACCAGACTCCGGCACCGCAACAGAACTTCGGCGCCGCGCCGCCCAACTATGCGCAGCAGGCAGCCCCGGCGGCGGGCAACAGCTTCCTCGGCGGCGCGCTGAAAACCGCTGCAGGCGTGGCCGGCGGTGTGATGCTGGCGCAGGGCATCAGCAGCCTGTTCCACCACAATCAGCAACCGGAAGAAATCGTCGAGGTCATCAAGGAAGAACCGGCGCAGGTCGCCGATCAAAGCAACAACGGCTGGGGCGATGATCAGCGCGTGGCGGACAACGGCTTCTCTGGCAATGACCAGGGCGGTTTCAGCGACGCCGATTACAGCAGCGACAATTCGTCGTTCTTCGATGACGACGACTCCTTTGTCTGACATCGCCTTTGAAGGCAGACATAGTCTCTGAAGGCTGACATGTACACTGTGGCGAGGGGATTTATCCCCGCTGGGCTGCGCAGCAGCCCCGCTTTTCCTGATTGGAGCGAGGACTGCTGCGCAGCCCAACGGGGATGAATCCCCTCGCCACACTCACCACTCGTCAGCAGCACCTTTGCGCCTGTGGCCGATTATTCGCGGAACCCTCCTTCGGGCTGGCATACTGAGCGCCTTTTTCGGGCCTGATCGCCTGACCCCGCTTCGTGCGCTTGCACGCTCACAGGAACTCCGGTGAAAAAAATCGCAGTGTTCGCCGATGTGCAGAACCTCTACTACACCGTGCGTCAGGCCTATGGTTGCCACTTCAACTACGCCGCATTGTGGGCCGACATCAGCAAGAACGGGCAGATCGTCGAGGCTTACGCCTACGCGATCGACCGTGGCGACAGCAAGCAGCAGCAGTTTCAGCAGATCCTGCGCAACCTCGGTTTTACCGTGAAGCTCAAGCCCTACATCCAGCGCAGCGACGGCTCGGCCAAGGGCGACTGGGACGTGGGCATTACCCTGGACATCATGGACGCCGCCGACCATGTCGACGAAGTGGTGCTGGCCTCCGGTGACGGCGATTTCGACATGCTGCTCGAACGCATCATCAACAAGCACGGCGTGCAAGCAGTCGCCTACGGCGTGCCCGGCCTGACCGCCAACTCGCTGATCCGCGCCGCCAGCCGCTACGTGCCGATCGAAGGCGCGCTGTTGCTCAAGAGCTGAGCTGAACAACAGATTTGAACGGAGTACACCCCGGTTTGGAACGCATTGCAGTCATCGACTTTGAAACCACCGGCCTGTCGCCGAACAGCAGCTGCCGCGCCACGGAAATCGCCGTGGTCATGCTGGAAAACGGCCGCATCGTCGAGCGTTACCAGAGCCTGATGAACGCCGGCGTGCGCGTCCCCGCGTTCATCGAGCAACTGACCGGCATCAGCAACGCCATGCTGCGCACCGCGCCGCCGGCCGAGCGGGTGATGGAAGAGGTCAACGAATTCGTCGGTTGTACGCCGCTGTTGGCGCACAACGCCTCGTTCGACCAGAAGTTCTGGGATTTCGAACTGGGGCAGATCAAACGCACACGCCTGCAGAATTTTGCCTGTTCACTGCTGCTGGCGCGGCGCCTGATGCCGGCGGCGCCGAATCACAAGCTCGGCACGCTCACCACGTTCGCGCAGTTGCCGCATACGGGCCAGGCTCACCGGGCCATGGCCGACGCCGAGATGGCGGCCAATCTGATGGCGCATCTGGCGCAAGAGTTGCGCGGCAAGCACGGGGTGCGCGAGTTGAATCACGACCTGCTGTGCAAATTGCAGAAAGTCCCTGCGGCGAAAGTCGGCGAGCATTTGCAGCGTTATCGCTGATGCCAGGCACTCCGACTGATCGTTCCCACGCTCTGCGTGGGAATGAAGTCCAGGACGCTCGGCGTCCCTTTCAAAGCCGAACGCAGAGCGTCCGTTGAGGCATTCCCACGCGGAGCGTAGGAACGATCCAAGATGGATGTCTGCTGATACACCGCCTTCGCGAGCAAGCTCGCTCCCACAAGGACCTTGTCGGTCTCAGCTGCTTTCATGCAAAAGTGTACCGGCGCGAAAAACAGGTTTTGTAACTTATTTTTGCGCGGCGGCCTTTCTAGAATGACCGGTCCACAGAAATCTGACTGTCGAGCTGCCCATGCCTGCCTTGCGCCGTTTTTCCCTGCCGTTGATCGCTGCGTTTTTTGCGTTGTACGTGATTTGGGGATCGACCTATCTGGTGATTCGCATCGGCGTCGAATACTGGCCGCCGCTGTTGCTGGCCGGGGTGCGCTTCGTCATTGCCGGCAGCTTGATGTACGCCTGGCTGCGCTGGCGCGGTGCTCCTGCGCCGACCTGGGCGCAGTGGAAAGCGGCGGGGCTGGTCGGCATTCTGCTGCTCAGTTTTGGGAATGGCGCTGTGAGCGTGGCGGAGCACACTGGCGTGGCTTCCGGCGTTGCTGCGCTGGCGGTGGCGACGGTGCCACTGTTCACCTTGTTGTTCGGCTACTTCTGGGGCGCGCGCAATACGCGGCTGGAGTGGGCGGGTGTCGCGTTGGGGATTATTGGCATCGCCATGCTCAACATGGGTTCCAACCTGCAATCGAGCCCGCTCGGTGCGATGTTGCTGATTTTCGCGGCGGCGAGCTGGGCGTTCGGTTCGGTGTGGAGCAAGCATCTGCCGCTGCCAGCAGGGGCGATGGCCAGTGCGGTGGAAATGCTCGTCGGCGGCGTGGTCTTGCTGATCGGCAGTGCGCTGAGTGGCGAGCACCTGCAAGCCATGCCGCCGCTCGAAGGGTGGCTGGCGCTGGCCTATCTGATTTTCTTTGGCTCGATCATCGCCTTCAATTCCTACATGTATCTGCTCAAACACGTGCGCCCGGCGGCAGCGACCAGTTATGCCTACGTCAATCCGGCGGTGGCGGTGTTGCTCGGCGTGGTGTTTGTCGGCGAGACCATCGGCATCGAAGAAGCGCTGGCGATGCTGGTGATCATCAGCGCGGTGCTGCTGATCAGCCTGCCGCAGTGGCGTCGACCTGCGCAGCCACCCGTGGAAGAGGCGAAAGCCGTTCCGACGGAAGCGCGTACGAATTAGGGTAAACTGCGCGGCATTGCATCCCCGCGTCATTTTTTCCTACGGTACTCCCATGACTTTCGCCTCCCTTGGCCTGATCGAACCCTTGCTGCGCTCCCTCGAGACGCTCGGCTACCAGACCCCGACGCCGGTGCAGGCGCAAGCCATTCCGGCGGTGCTGGCCGGTCGCGACCTGATGGCAGCGGCCCAGACCGGCACCGGTAAAACTGCCGGTTTCGCCTTGCCGCTGTTGCAGTTGCTGGCCATGGAAGGGCCGAAAGTCACCGCCAACTCGGCGCGTGCGCTGATTCTGGTGCCGACCCGCGAGCTGGCCGAGCAGGTCCACGAAGCCGTGCGCCAGTACGCGGAAAACCTGCCGCTGCGTACTTACGCGGTGTATGGCGGCGTCAGCATCAACCCGCAGATGATGAAGCTGCGCGGCGGCGTCGATGTGCTGGTCGCCACACCCGGTCGCTTGATCGACCTGTTCCGCCAGAACGCGCTGAAGCTCAATCAGCTGCAAACGCTGGTGCTGGATGAAGCCGACCGTATGCTCGACCTGGGCTTCTCGGAAGAACTGGCGAACATTTACCGCATGCTGCCGAAAAAGCGCCAGACCCTGCTGTTCTCAGCGACCTTTTCCGATGACATCCGCCTGCTTGCCGGGCAGATGCTCAACGATCCTTTGAGCGTCGAAGTCAGCCCGCGCAACGTCGCCGCCAACACGGTCAAGCAGTGGATCGTCACCGTGGACAAGAAGCGCAAGGCTGAACTGTTCGTGCACCTGATGCGCAAGAACAAGTGGAAGCAAGTGCTGGTGTTCGCCAAGACCCGCAACGGCGTCGATGCGCTGGTGGAAAAACTTCAGGGCCTCGGTGTGAATGCTGACGGCATCCATGGCGACAAACCGCAGGCTACGCGCCAGCGCGCGCTGGACCGGTTCAAGCTCAGCGAAGTGCAGATTCTGGTCGCGACCGACGTTGCCGCCCGTGGTTTGGACATCGAAGATCTGCCGCTGGTGGTCAACTTCGATCTGCCGATCGTCGCCGAGGATTACATTCACCGCATCGGCCGCACTGGTCGCGCGGGTGCCACCGGTGAGGCGATTTCGCTGGTGTGTGCCGATGAAGTGAACATGTTGTCGGCAATCGAGATGCTGACGCGGCAGAACCTGAAGCGCCAGAACGAACCGGATTTCGAACCCGAGCACCGCGTGCCGGACACCGATGCCAGCGGTCAGGTGATCAAGAAGCCGAAGAAACCGAAGAAGCCGAAAGCGTCGGGCGGTGGCGGTGGTAAGCGCAATCTGGGCAAGTGGGTCGACAGCGGCGAGACCTCGGCACCGGAGCCATCGATCAAGCCGGTGCGCAAAGTGCCGGTGTTCAATACTGGACCGCGCAAGCGCAAGCCTTGAGATCAAAGATCAAAAGCCCCTCACCCTAACCCTCTCCCGGAGGGAGAGGGGACCGATTGGGGAATGCTTGAGAGTTACGTCGACGTGATATATCAGTTGTGAATGCCTAATCGACACGATCGTTCAGGTCGTGCATGACGTCAGACACCTCGGTCGGCTCCCTCTCCTGGGGGAGAGGGCTGGGGTGAGGGGGCGAGGGCGACTCAGTTCCCGCGCCCTAACCAGCTCAACATCCCCAACCCAGCCGCCCGCCCACTGGCAAAACACCCAGTCAGCAAATACCCTCCCGTCGGCGCTTCCCAATCAAGCATCTCGCCGGCGCAAAACACCCCCGGCAGGGCCTTGAGCATCAAGCGCTCATCCATCGCTTCGAATCTCACGCCACCAGCACTGCTGATCGCTTCATCCAGCGGACGGGTTTTCACCAGTGTGAGCGGCAACGCTTTGATCGCTCGCGCCAACAGCAATGGATCAGCGAATGTTTCGGCATCGGTCAGCTCGCGCAACAACGCCGCTTTCACGCCATCAATCCCCACCTGACTATGCAGATGCTTGGCCATTGAGCGCGCGCCGCGTGGTTTGCTCAGCGCCGCCTGCAGTTTATCCACAGGGCGACCGGGCAGCAGATCAATGTGGATAACCGCCGCGCCATAGCGATTGATCTCTTCGCGAATCGGCGCCGACAGCGCATAGATAAGGCTGCCTTCAATGCCGGTCGCGGTGATCACGCATTCGCCCAAGCGCGGGATGTCGTCGTTCAAACCGATGGCAATGTTTTTCAGCGGTGCGCCGGCGAATTTGCTCACCATCAGCTCGCTCCAGGCTTGCACCTCGAAGCCGCAATTGCTTGGCTGCAACGGCGCCAGATCCACGCCGCGCTGCTCCAGCGGCAACATCCACGCGCCATCCGAGCCCAGGCGCGACCAACTGCCGCCGCCGAGGGCGAGCAAGGTGGCGTCGGGGTTTACGCTGATTTCGCCTTGCGGGCTGGCGATGCGCAGTGCACCGCTTGCGTCCCAGCCGAGCCAGCGATGGCGGGTGTGGATAACTACGCCGCTGTCGCGCAGGCGCTTGAGCCAGGCGCGTAACAGCGGGGCGGCTTTCATGTCGGTGGGGAACACGCGGCCGGAGCTGCCGATGAAGGTTTCGATGCCCAGTTCATTAATCCACTGGCACAGCGCATCGGCATCGAATGCGCGCAGCAGCGGGGCGATTTGCGGTGCACGCTCAGCGTAGCGGGAGAGGAATGCCGGGTACGCTTCGGAGTGGGTAATGTTCATGCCGCCGACCCCGGCCAGCAGAAACTTGCGCCCGACCGAGGGCATGCCGTCGTACACGTCGACGCGGATTCCGGCCTGACTCAGCACCTCGGCGGCCATCAGGCCGGCGGGGCCACCGCCAATGATGGCGACGTGGGTGTTGGCGGGGGCGGAATTCTGGGTCATGGGCTGCGCTGCGGTATGGCGGGACAAGGCGCGCATTCTAACAGCGCTGAACCCTGTGGGAGACACCATCTGGGAGCGAGCCTGCTCGCGAACGCGGTCTGTCAGTCAATTTAGATGGTGTGGGTGCTAAAGCTTTCGCGAGCAGGTCGCTCCCACCGGGGCTGCGGTGTATTTCGAGGCTGGTTAAAAAATAAACAGTGCGCTGGGCGCCTTGGCCAGCATGGCCTGCAGTCCCTTTCGCTCAGGTTATCCACAGGCAGTTCCACAGCGATTGTGGGTAACGCAGCACGTTTCAATGACAGCCGTGTGAATCCCACACTCGTTGCGCGCTGTGATGGAGGATGCCGTGGCGGCGGGCGAGGGCGTGGCGGTCCTTGCTGTAGCCGCCGCCGATTACCCCGACCACCGGGATGTCGCGGCCCAGGCAATGGCGCATCACCCGTTCATCGCGCTCGGCCACCCCGGCGTCGGTCAGTTGCAGATAACCGAGGGCATCGTCCTTGTGCACATCGACGCCGGCGTCGTAGAGCACCAGATCCGGTTGATACAGCGGCAGCAGGTAATTGAGCGTGTCATCGACCACCTGCAGATAGTCGGCATCGCCCATGCCTTTGGGCAGCGGAATATCCCAGTCACTTTCGGCTTTGCGTGCGGGAAAATTCTTTTCGCAGTGCAGGGAAACGGTAATCGCCTCCGGCGTGTCATGCAGAATCCGCGCGGTGCCGTCGCCCTGATGCACGTCACAATCGAAGATCAGCACGCGATTGACCCGGCCGCTCTGTAACAGGTACTGGCTGATGATCGCCAGGTCATTGAAGATGCAGAAGCCGGCGGGGTAATCGTAGTGAGCGTGATGGGTGCCGCCGGCCAGATGACAGGCCAGGCCATGTTCCAGCGCTTGCTCTGCGGCGAGAATCGAACCGCCCACCGCGCGCACCGTGCGTCGCGCCAGCGCTTCATTCCACGGCAGGCCGAGGCGCCGTTGGTCTTCGCGGGACAACTCGCCGCTCATGTAGCGTTCGATATAGCTGCGGTCATGGGCGAGGGCGAGGATGTCGTTGGGACAGATCTGCGGGCGCAGCAGGTCGGCGTCGCGGGTCAGGCCGCTGTCGACCAGGTGATCGCGCAGCAGCCGGAACTTGTCCATGGGAAAGCGGTGATCCGCGGGAAACTCGGGGCTGTAGTCTTCGTGATAGATCAACGGCAAGGGCATGGCTTGTTTCGCGCAGAACCTGGGAAAGAATGAACGATCCTACCAGCGATGTAGACTCAACGGCATGGAAATGGAGGGGACGATGGAGCCGATACTGGAGCTGCAAAGCGCGCGCTTGTTGATGCGTCAATGGCAGGACGAAGATTTGCCGGCATTCGCCGCGATGTGCGCCGATCCGCAGGTGATGCGCTACTTTCCGGCGCCGTTGACCCGGCTCGAAAGTGCCGCGCTGATCGGCCGCGTGCGCGGGCATTTTGCCGAGCATGGCTTTGGCCTGTGGGCGCTGGAGCGCAAGGACACGGGCGAGTTCATCGGTTTCACCGGGTTGGGCGTGGTCGGCTTCGATGCGCCGTTTACCCCGGCGGTGGAGATCGGCTGGCGGCTGGCCAAGGAACACTGGGGCCTGGGTTACGCCAGCGAAGCGGCGTGGACCGCACTGCGCGCGGGTTTCGACCAGTTGAAACTGGAGGAAATCGTCTCGTTTACCGCCGGGCAGAATGCGCAGTCGGAGAAGGTCATGCAGGCGATCGGCATGCATCACGATCCGCAGGATGATTTCGATCACCCCAGGCTTGCGCTCGATCACCCGTTGCGCCGTCATGTTCTGTATCGCATCAGCCGCGAACAATGGCTGCAAAGCTTGCATGAATAAGCCGACACGGACGTTTACAATGGCCGCCATCGTATTTGGCCCGTGCCAGAACCTGAATCGTCCGCCGCAGCCAAGACTGCGCGGCCATTGCTTTGTGTGAGGAGAGTCTGAATGAGCCAAGTGCTGGAAGATCTGGTCGATCTGCTGACCCTGGAACCGATCGAAGAAAACCTGTTCCGTGGTCGTAGTCAGGATCTGGGGTTCCGCCAGTTGTTCGGCGGTCAGGTGCTCGGCCAGTCGCTGTCGGCGGCCAGTCAGACGGTGGAAGAGGCGCGCCATGTGCACTCGCTGCACGGTTATTTCCTGCGCCCGGGCGATGCCAAGTTGCCGGTGGTCTATTCGGTTGATCGCGTGCGTGATGGCGGCAGCTTCAGCACCCGCCGTGTGACGGCGATCCAGAAGGGCCACCCGATCTTCACGTGCAGCGCTTCGTTCCAGTACGACGAAAAAGGCTTCGAGCATCAGGGCCAGATGCCGGCGGTGGTCGGCCCGGAAAACCTGCCCTCGGAGCTGGAGTTGATCCAGCAGCGTGCGCACCTGATTCCCGAGCACATGCGTGAAAAACTGCTGTGCCCGAAACCGATCGAAGTACGCCCGGTCACCGAAAAGGATCCGTACAACCCGCAACCGGCCGATCCGATCAAATATGTGTGGTTCCGCGCCGACGGCGCCCTGGCCGACATTCCTGCGCTGCACAAATACCTGCTGGCCTACGCCTCGGACTTCGGCCTGCTGACCACGTCGATGCTGCCCCACGGCAAGTCGGTCTGGCAGAAAGACATGCAGGTCGCCAGCCTCGATCACGCGCTGTGGTTCCACAACGACCTGCGCGCCGATGACTGGTTGCTCTACGCGATGGACAGTCCGTGGGCCGGCAACTCCCGTGGTTTTTCCCGTGGCAGCGTGTTCAACCGCGCCGGGCAACTGGTCGCTTCGGTGACTCAGGAAGGCCTGATCCGCCATCGCAAGGACTGGGCATGAGCCTGACCGAGGTTCGTCATTGGGTGTTCGACATGGACGGCACGCTGACTGTCGCCGTGCATGATTTCGCGGCGATTCGTGTGGCGCTGGCGATTCCGCCAGAGGACGACATCCTCACCCATCTCGCTGCATTGCCAGCGGATGAAGCAGCGGCCAAGCATGCCTGGTTGCTCGAGCACGAACGCGATCTGGCGCTGGGCTCGACCCCGGCCACCGGCGCGGTTGAGCTGGTGCGCGACCTGCATGCGCGCGGTTATCGCCTCGGCATTCTCACGCGCAATGCGCGTGAGCTGGCGCACGTGACGCTGGAGGCGATCGGCCTGGCTGACTGCTTCGCGGTTGAGGATGTGCTGGGTCGCGACGAAGCACCACCGAAACCACATCCCGGCGGATTGCTGAAACTGGCCGAAGCCTGGCAAGTGCCGGCCAGTGACATGGTGATGGTCGGCGATTACCGTTTTGATCTGGATTGCGGTCGAGCAGCGGGGGCGCGGACGGTATTGGTGAACCTGCCGGATAACCCGTGGCCGGAGTTGACCGATTGGCATGCGAAGGATTGTGTTGAGTTGCGGCGGATGCTGTTTGCCTGACATCTTCGTCGCCTGAGCCGGCCCCTTCGCGAGCAAGCTCGCTCCCACATTGGATCTTCAGTGCACACATATTTTGTGCATGTCATAGAGCTATGTGGGAGCGAGCTTGCTCGCGAAGGGGGCGGTGAATTCAGCAAAAAAACCTACTGATCAAACAACGCCTTCTGCCCCTCCGCCGACGTCAGCATTCCATCCCCGTCATGCCCGACTCCAGGCACCTCCACCAGCCGCTGATTGACCCCCTCGGGATGCCGGCGCAGTAAGTAGCCGAAATACATTTTTCCGCGCATCAACCGGTAAGCCCCTTGCGCCTCGGCCGCGCAGCTCTTGTCCAGCGCCGGATGTTCCGGATCGACGTCCTGCTGCCCGAGCAGATAAATCACCTCGCGTTTGACGTAAGCGCTCTCGACCTGCAACGGCGTTTGCCCGCCGGCATACACCGGCATGTCCGCCAGGCCGTACTTCCAGCGATTGAAACCAGGACATTGCGCGTGATCGAACGCCACTGGCCGCTGCTCGTTGAAGTACGCATAAGAAGAAGGATTGGCCACCACATAGCGCAAGCGAATGCCGTTGGCCTTGAGCGCTGGCTGATCCTTGGCCAGCAGGGCGTAACGCTGCACCACTTGGCCCCCGCCAGAGTGGCCGAAGATCACGATCTGCTTCACGTCCGGAAACTGTTTGCGATCGCTGACCCGCGCGACGATTTCATCCAGCGCCGCGTAGGAGCTCAGCGGATTTGGCCCGGTGGACAAGCCGCCGCCCATCCACTCGTTGCCCTGCCAGCGCAGCACCGTCGGCGGCAAGGAATACAGGGTGACGTCACTTTCATTGAGAAACTGCGGAGCGATCACCAGCGTGTGCGCGGTCTGCCCGGCGAGTTCGGCGGCGCTTTCCGCGCTTTTGCGGTAGGTCTCGGCGTTGCGCAGGCGACCGTGAATGACGATCAGCACCCGCTCGATCTTCTCCGGTGCCGGGCCGATGCCCACCGCCATTTCCCCGGCCTTGAGTTGCAGGCGACCGGGGCTGATCGCATCGACGCCGGCCGCTTGCGCGGTGCCGACGATGAACAGTAACGCCACAAGCCATTTATGCATTTACAGGGTTTTCGCCGCGAAGGTGTCGCACTGGCTTACCTGGCCTTGCGCGAATCCGGTTTTGAACCAGCGCACCCTTTGCGCTGACGTACCGTGGGTAAACGAGTCCGGCACCACACGGCCCTGACCCTGTTGCTGCAAGCGATCATCGCCGATGGCGTTGGCGGCGTTCAAGGCTTCCTCGATGTCGCCCGGTTCCAGCCAGTTCAGGCGTTTCTGCGCGTTATACGCCCAGACGCCGGCGAGACAGTCGGCCTGCAATTCCTGGCGAACCAGCAAGCCGCCGTCGCCCTCCATCTGCCGGCCTTGCTGACGCGCCGCCTGCATCTTCGCCGAGACGCCCAGCAGCGTCTGCACATGGTGGCCGACTTCGTGCGCAATCACGTAAGCCTGAGCGAAATCGCCAGCGGCTTTGAAGCGCTGCGACATCTCCTGAAAGAAGGCCATGTCCAGATAGACCTTCTGGTCGGCCGGGCAGTAGAACGGGCCGGTGGCAGAAGTGGCCATGCCGCACGCGGAGTTCACCCGATTGCTGAACAGCACCAGTGTCGGGTCTTTGTATTGGCGTCCGGCCTGCTGGAAGATCGGACCCCAGGTGTCTTCGGTGTCGCCGAGGATAGAGCGGACGAATTCAGCCTGTTCATCGTTGGCCGGCGGTGCCTGACGGGTTTGCGAGGTGGGCGCCGGTTGTTCCATCTGCCCGGTCAACTGGCCGAGAATCTGCATCGGGTCCTGGCCGGTGAGCCAGCCGATGCCGACGATCAGCACAATAGCGGTCAGGCTCAGGCCCTTGCCGCCACCGAAGCGCATGCCGCCGCCACCGCCGGCATCATCACCCCGGGCGTCGACGACGTTGTCACTGCGTCGGCCTTTTTTCCATAGCATGTGGGAATCCTCTTTCTATTGCCGGTGATGAATCTGCTGGTGATGAGTGTTGCCGCTGTGTGAGTGTGGCGCCAGTCCGGTCGTCCGTCCATGCACACGCGCCCACATGGTGCGGGCCTGGTATTGACGGTCGAGCGCGCCGTGAATTCAATCCCGAGTGGAATTTCTTCCGTCGAACTCATGAACCCGCTGTTCCGACGGCAGTCTGTGATGTTGCACACTGGCCGGGCGCCGAAGTGGCGGGAATCTTGCCTCAAGGTTTTGCCTGGCGGCGGTTTCCCGGCGAAGAAGAGTGCAACCTGTGCGGTTGCTGAAAGCTCGGCCGACTATGATTGCCACAACGATTGCCGCCAGCGCGAACGCTCGCCCGGATTTTTTTTTCAGAGATTGCCAATGACCGTCAGCACCCCGCTCTCCGGTGTCAACCAGCCCTTCAAGGGGATCTTGCTGATTGTCGTGGCGACGTTCCTGTTTTCCAGCCACGACGCGTTGTCGAAATACCTCTCCGGTTTTTATCCGATCGTGATGGTGGTGTGGGCGCGCTATGTGGTGCACACCTTGTTGATGGCGGGGATTTTCCTGCCGCAGTCCGGTTTGCGCGTGCTGCGCACGAAAAAACCGTTATGGCAGCTCGCCCGTGCCCTGTGCCTGCTCGGCACCAGCCTGTTTTTCACCACGGCGCTGCTGTACATCCCGCTGGCCGAAGCCACGGCGGTCAACTTTCTCGCACCGGTATTGGTGACGGCATTGTCGGTGCCGTTGCTCAAGGAACGGGTGACGCGCGGGCAGTGGATCGCGGTGATCTGCGGCTTCATCGGCGTGCTGATCATCGTCCACCCGGGCGGCGAACTGTTCACCCCGGCGATCCTGCTGCCGTTCTGCTCGGCGCTGTTCTTCTGCTTCTACCAATTGCTGACGCGCAAGCTCGCCGAAGTGGACAGCCCGACCACCAGCAACTTCTTCGCCGGGCTGTGCAATACCTTGGTGATGAGCGCGCTGGTGCCGTTCTTCTGGCAGGTGCCGACGTTGCCTCATGCCGCGCTGATGCTGGCGCTGGGCAGCTGCGGGATGACGGCGCATCTGTTCCTGACCCAGGCCTTCCGTCACGCAGCACCAGCCTTGCTGGCGCCGTTCGGCTATTGCCAGATTGTCTTTGCCGGATTGTTGGGCTGGCTGCTGTTCAATCACACCCCGAGCGGGTTGACGGTGATTGGTATTGCGGTGATCTGTTGCAGCGGATTGGCGGCAGCGTGGCAGCAGAGCCGGCGCTGAAGAGCGGATCCCGGTACAACTTGTGGGAGCGAGCCTGCTCGCGAAAGCGGTGGGTCAGTCGCCATATTCAGCGGCTGACGTGACGCCTTCGCGAGCAGGCTCGCTCCCACAATGGGATGTATGCAGGCAGGTTATTCGGTAACGGTCGGAATCTTGCGCGGTGCCATGAAGTACATCCACGTCAGTGCGAGGAAGTACATCGCCGGGATCAGCGTGAACAGCACTGTGTAGTTGTTGTTGGTGACGGTGAGGATGTGGCCGACGATCTGGGTCATGAACATCCCGCCGATCGCCGCGCACATGCCGCCGAAGCCGAACACCGTGCTCATCATGTGCTTGGGCGTGTAGTCCATCACCAGGCTCCAGATGTTCGCAGTCCAGGCCTGATGCGCGCCGATCGCCAGCGAGATCGCCGCCACCGCCACCCACAGGTTCGCCGAGCCGGCAGCCATCACCACGCCAATGATGCAGCAGGCAAACAGCAACATCGACAGCAGCCGCGCCTTGATCGAGTTCATCCCGCGACCGATCAGGAACGAGGACAGAATCCCGCCGCCGACACTGCCGAAGTCAGCCGTGACATAAATGATGATCAGTGGAATACCCATCTGCGTCACGTTGATGCCGAGGTTGTATTGCTGATTGAGAAACGGCGGCAGCCAGTACAGATAGAACCAGAACACCGGCGCGGTCAGCGAGTAGGCGAGGGCGAAGGCCCAGGTGCCGCGCATGCGCAGGATCTTGCTGAACGGCACGCGGGCCTGTTCCGGTTCGACTTGCTGCTGGATGTAATCGAGCTCCGACTGTTTCACCGTCGGGTGATCTTCCGGATTGAAGTATTTCAGGCCCCAGAACAACAGCCAGATCCCGCCGAGTGCGGCCATGCAGAGGAACGCCGCTTGCCAGCCCCACACATGCAGGACCAGTGGCAGCAGCATCGGCGTGAACATCGCGCCGACGTTGGTGCCGGCGTTGAAAATGCCGGTAGCGACTGCACGTTCACCGGCCGGGAACCACAGGCGCGTGGTCTTCACACAGGCCGGGTAGTTGGCCGCTTCCGTCAGGCCGAGGATGAAGCGGCAGACCATGAAGCCGACCGCCGAGGTCGCCAGGCCATGGGCGCCGGTCGCCAGGCTCCAGAGCAGCACGGCGCAAAAGAACACGCGCTTGACGCCGACCCGGTCGATCAGGCGTCCCTGCAGGACAAAACCGATCGCGTAGCCGACCTGAAACCAGAAGTTGATGTTGGCGTAATCCATCGCCGTCCAGCTCATTTCCTTGGCGAGGATCGGCTGCATGACGCCGAGGGCGGCGCGGTCGATGTAGTTGAGGGTGGTGGCGAAAAACACCAGCGCCAGCATGCCCCAGCGGGTCTTGCCGACAGCCATGGCGCCGCGGATCTTGTCGCCTATGCCACCCGTGGCAGTGCTTATGGCCGGAGCCATGCGGGAAGTCTGTGAAGGAATCATGTGTTCCACCCGTTTTTGGATTTGTTATTTGGTGTTCTTTTCTGTCGAACACCTTGCCCGGTGGTTAGTGGCCGGACTCGATGTGCAACCGATGTTGGGCAGTGAACAAAAAATCGTCAATTCGCCAAATCGCCTTAGTGTTCGATAATCGCACGCAAAACTAACCGGGTAGTACACTTTAAATTGCTGCGCGCAGGGATGCAGCCAATAATTTCCCTCACTATAAAAGCCCATTCCCCGGTAGGAGCTGCCGAAGGCTGCGATCTTTTGATTTTGCTGTTTTGGTAATCAAGATCAAACGATCGCAGCCTTCGGCAGCTCCTACAGTAAAGATAAAGCGGCGCAGTCCGGGAGTTGAAACATGCAGCGTTCCATTGCCACCGTTTCCTTGAGCGGCACCCTGCCGGAAAAACTCGAAGCCATTGCCGCCGCCGGGTTCGACGGCGTGGAGATTTTCGAAAACGACCTCCTGTACTACGACGGCAGCCCACGGGAAATTAAACAGATGTGCGCCGATCTGGGGATCGCCATCACCCTGTTCCAGCCGTTCCGTGACTTCGAAGGCTGCCGCCGCGATCGCCTGGCGCGCAATCTCGAGCGTGCCGAGCGCAAATTCGATCTGATGCAGGAACTTGGCACCGACCTGGTGCTGGTCTGCAGCAACGCCTCGCCGGACAGTGTCGGCGATCAGCAAATCCTCGTCGATGATTTGCGCCTGCTGGCCGAACGCGCCGGCGCCCGTGGCTTGCGCATCGGTTACGAAGCGCTGGCGTGGGGCCGTCACGTCAACACTTATCAACAGGTCTGGGACATCGTCCGTCAGGCTGATCACCCCAACCTCGGCGTGCTGCTCGACAGCTTTCACACCCTGTCGCTGAAGGGCGATCCCAGCGCGATCGCCGACATTCCCGGCGACAAGATCTTCTTCGTGCAAATGGCCGACGCGCCGATCCTGGCCATGGACGTGCTGGAGTGGAGCCGGCATTTCCGTTGTTTCCCGGGGCAGGGCGAATTCGATCTGCCGGGTTTCCTCGCGCCGATCATCAAGAGTGGTTATACCGGACCGTTGTCGCTGGAAATCTTCAACGACGGCTTCCGCGCCGCGCCCCCGCGAGCTAACGCCGCCGACGGATTGCGCTCGCTGCTGTATCTGGAAGAGAAGACCCGTCAGCGTCTCGAGCAGGAAGCGCCGCCGGTGGCCAACCGTGACATTCTTTTCGAAACGCCGCCGGCCAGCGAATACAACGGGGTTGAATTTCTCGAGTTTGCCGTCGACGAAGCGTTGGGCGCGAAGCTCAGTCACTGGCTGCAACGCCTCGGTTTTGCCAAGGCCGGGCAGCATCGCTCCAAGAGCGTCAGCCTGCTGCGTCAGGGCGATATCAACCTGATCCTCAACTCCGAGCCGTATTCGTTCGCCCACAGCTTTTTCGAAGCTCACGGCCCGTCGCTGTGCGCCACGGCCGTGCGGGTCAAGGACAGCGCCAGTGCGCTGGCCCGCGCAGTCGCTTACAAGGGGCAGCCCTATCGCGGGCTGGTCGGGCCGAATGAACTGGAACTGGCGGCGGTGCGCGCACCGGACGGCAGCCTGATTTATCTGGTCGATGCGGACGCCGACGTGTACGGCACCGATTTCAATCTGTTGCCGGACGCGCAGACCAGCGGCGGCCTCAAGCGTATCGATCACATGGCCATGGCCCTGCCTGCCGACAGCCTCGACAGTTGGGTGCTGTTCTACAAAAGCCTGCTGGATTTCGAAGCCGACGATGAAGTGGTCTTGCCCGATCCGTACGGTCTGGTGAAGAGCCGCGCACTGCGCAGTCGCGACAGCTCGATCCGGCTGCCGCTGAACATCTCCGAGAACCGCAACACTGCTATTTCGCATGCGCTATCGAGTTATCGCGGCTCCGGTGTGCACCACATCGCCTTCGATTGTGACGACATCTTCGCCCATGTCAGTCGCGCCAAAGAGGCCGGCGTGCCGCTGCTGGACATCCCGCTGAATTACTACGACGACCTTGCGGCGCGTTTCGATTTCGACGATGAGTTTCTCAGCGAGCTGGCCTATTACAACGTGCTCTACGACCGTGACGCCCAGGGCGGCGAGTTGTTTCACGTCTACACCGAGCCGTTCGAGGGGCGTTTCTTCTTCGAGATCATCCAGCGCAAGAATGGCTATGCCGGCTACGGCGCGGCCAACGTTGCGGTGCGGCTGGCGGCGATGGCCAAATCCCGCAGCGGTGCGGTGCGTCAGGCGAAGTTGTAGGGAATTCGTAAACGCGGGATTAAACACCGGCTGCGCGGCTTCCTTCACTGTCCCGCGCGGCCCATAATCGCCAGCTTGTGCAGTGATGGCCGTGAGCCCGCGATGACCATGAATTCAGAACTTTCCGCCGCTGCTGTCGAGTCCGACGCAGTGCCGCGCAAGAGTCGCAAGAACAATCCGGAAAAGACCCGCGAGAACATTCTCCAGGAGGCGATCGTCGAGTTCGTCCAGCAGGGCTTGTCCGGCGCTCGCGTCGACGCGATCGCCGAGCGCATCCACACCTCCAAGCGCATGATCTATTACTACTTTGGCAGCAAGGAGCAGTTGTACGTCGAGGTGCTGGAGAAGCTTTACGGCGATATCCGCAGCACGGAAAACCGCCTGCACCTGGACGAACTGCCGCCTGAGCTGGCGATCCGTCGGTTGGTGGAATTCACCTTCGACCACCACGATCACAACGTCGATTTCGTGCGCATTGTCAGCATCGAAAACATCCACAACGCCGAGTACGTAAAGCGTTCCGATGCGATCAAGGCGCTGAACAACACGATCCTCGATACCTTGGGCGGGATTCTGCAACGAGGCGCGGACGAAGGTCTGTTCCGGCGTGGCATCGATGCGCTGGACGTGCATCTGCTGATCAGTTCGTTCTGCTTCTATCGCGTGTCGAACCGTCACACGCTGGGGGAGATCTTCCAGATCGACCTGCCGGATGAAACCATCAAACAGCGTCATCGCGAGATGATCTGCGAGTCGGTGTTGCGCTACCTGAAGGCCTGACTCGATCTTCCCTGTGGGAGCGAGCCTGCTCGCGAAAGCGGTGTGTCAGTCGCCCTGTTCGTTGACTGAATCGACGCCTTCGCGAGCAGGCTCGCTCCCACAGAGTTACCCTGTTGTTAAGCCATTCATGCTTTGAAAATGCTCAAGCATGCGCTGCGCATCCGGCACCACGCCGCTGAACAGTTCAAACGCCTTCACCGCCTGAAACACCGCCATGTTGCCGCCATCCAGGGTGCGGCAGCCCAAATTGCGGGCGTCGCGCAGCAGTTCGGTTTCCAGCGGGAAATACACAATCTCCGCGACCCACATTTCCCTGCGCAGCAACCCGGCCGGCACCGGTGAACCCGGCAGCTTGGCCATGCCCATCGGCGTGGTGTTGACCAGACCATCGGCCTGCGCCAGCGCCCCGGGCAAATCCGCTCCGGCCTGCGCGCGACTGGCGCCAAAATGTTGATTCAGATTGTTTGCCAGGCTCTCGGCACGCTCGCGGTCGACATCAAAAATCGTCAATTGCCGTACGCCTTCGCTGAGCAGTGCGTGGGCCACCGCCGCGCCAGCGCCACCTGCGCCCATCTGGACGACGCGTTGACGGGCAGCGTCTGTCAGACCCCGGCGAAAACCCTCGGCGAAACCGAGGCAGTCGGTGTTGTGGCCGACACGCTTGCCGTCCTTCAGCACCACGGTGTTCACCGCGCCGATGCCACGGGCTTCCGGCGACAACTCATCAAGCAGCGGGATGACCGCCTGTTTGCACGGGAAAGTGATGTTCAGTCCGGTGTAATTCATCCGCTCCGCCGCTTGCAGCAAGTCGGGCAGAGCCGTGCTGTCGAGGTGCAATTGATCGAGGTCGATGAGCTGGTACAGATACCGCAGGCCCTGCGCATCACCTTCGTGCTCGTGCAGTGCCGGCGTGCGTGAAGCCTGAATCCCGGCGCCGATCAGCCCGGCGAGTATCACCTTGGAACGCGACATGGTTCTTACCTCTGCAACCGCTGGCTGAAATGCTCCAGCGCCAGGCGATAGCCATGGCTGCCGAACCCGCACATCACCGCCGTGGCAATGCCGGAAACAAATGAATGATGACGAAACGGCTCACGGGCGTGGACATTGGACAGGTGCACCTCGATCACCGGCAATTCACTGGCGACCAGTGCATCGCGAATCGCCACGGACGTATGCGTCCACGCCGCCGGATTGATCACGATCCCGGCACAACGACCACGCGCGGCGTGAATCCAGTCGAGCAGCTCGCCTTCATGATTGGTCTGGCGAAATTCCACGGTCAGACCGAACTCGTCAGCCGCGCGACCACACAGCGCGGAAATATCCGCCAGGGTTTCATGACCATAAGTCGCCGGCTCGCGAGTGCCGAGCAGGTTCAGGTTCGGGCCGTTAAGCACCAGAACGGTAGGGGACATGGGGTAACTCCACTTCTTGTTTTTGGCATCGGCCGAGAGGTTCCGGCCTGTGGAGATAAAATGTACTAGATGGTTACATCGGTCAATTGGAAGACTTTAAGAGCAGTAATTTTCGTTCGGTGATCGCACAGGAGGGATCATGCCAAGCGTAATTTCAAAACGTAACGACAGCTTTTCTTACGTTTTTCTCGACTCATTTCTCGAGCCCCAACCCCACGCCCGCTAGTCTTCAGTGACCTCCGGCACATCGCTTTGTGTTAACCGGTCGTCGGACTCGAAAGGAAATTCGAGATCTGGAAATCAATTAACCTAACGGATGGGTTAGCATGAAGATATGCAGCTACAAAGGAATGTCGATTCGCATCATGTTGAGAGACGAACACTGTCCACCGCACGCCCATGTAGATGCGGGTGCCTGGAATGCCCGCTTCCGGTTCAGCTTCTGGCACAACGAAGTTGATCTGTGGGATGTCGTGCCGTTGTCCCGACGACCACCGCTCACTGTGCTTAACGGCTTGTGTCTGTCACTTGGACAACCGGCGCACTTGCGTAGAGCACGAGGGATCTGGTGGTCGGCCGTGAAGACCGCTTGTCTCGATAATCAGATATGGGACTGCCAGGCAAACGAAGTGCCCGTAATGAAACCAGTCACCGACGAGACCTACAGGATCGGATCGGCGCGCTATGACCCCGATGCAGACAAGGTGCTGCTGTCCTTGATCGGCAAGTTGGAAGGAGTTGAGATCGAATTATGAAGGTCATCAAGGCAAAACCGTCGGTGCATCGCCCCCTGACGGAAGAGATGCTCGATGCCGCCATCACACTTGGCGAAGTACGACAGGCCAATAGTTTGCAGGCCGTGTCAGTGAGCTTCGAAGAATCCTCTTTGGTCATTCGTTTCGAGGACGGCAGCGGTGTGTTGCTTCCGGTGAAGCTGTATCCCGAATTCGCGGGGTTTGAAGCGGCCGATTATGCAAGCCTGACGATCGGCTTCGCCGGCACTGCGCTGTGCCATGAGGGCAAGGATCTGGATATTTCCATTGCCGGAATGATTTCAGCGAGCCCGCCGCTTATGCGGATGGCCGCGTCGGTCGTCGCCTCGCGCAACGGGCGTCAAAGCAGCGCTGCGAAATCTGCGGCAGCGCGAGCCAATGGCAAAAAAGGCGGGCGTCCACGCAAAACTGATATCGCGCCATAGCACCCACAAAAAAGCCGTCAATCACGACGGCTTTTCCGTATCAGCTACCCGCAATCAACGCCGGGTCAGCAGCACACCGGATTCCATGTGATGGGTCCACGGGAACTGGTCAAACATCGCGCACTTGGTAATGCGGTGGGTGTCATGCAACTGGGCGATGTTGGCCGCCAGGGTGTCCGGGTTGCAGGAAATGTAGAGGATGTTGTCGAAGCGCCGGGTCAGTTCGCAGGTGTCCGGGTCCATGCCGGCGCGTGGTGGGTCGACGAAGACGCTGCCGAATTCGTAGCTCTTCAGATCGATGCCGTGCAGGCGACGGAACGGGCGCACTTCGTTGAGCGCTTCGGTCAGTTCCTCGGCGGACAAGCGCACCAGCGTGACGTTATCCACAGCGTTTTCGCTGAGATTGCTCAGGGCCGCGTTGACCGAAGTCTTGCTGATTTCGGTAGCGAGCACTTTGCGCACGCGAGTCGCCAGCGGCAGGGTGAAGTTACCGTTGCCGCAGTACAGCTCGAGCAGATCGTCGCTGCGATCGCCCAAGGCTTCGTATGCCCAATTGAGCATCTTCTGGTTCACCGTGCCGTTGGGCTGGGTGAACGCGCCTTCGGGCTGGCGATAGCTGAAGGTGCGGCCGCCGACTTCGAGTTTCTCCACGACATAGTCCTGACCGAGCACTTCGCGCTTGCCTTTGGAGCGGCCGATGATGCTCACGCCCAGATCCGCCGACAACTGAGTTGCCGCCGCATGCCAGTGCTCGTCCAGCGGACGGTGATAGCACAGGGTGATCATCGCGTCGCCGGCCAGCGTGGTCAGGAATTCGACCTGGAACAACTTGTGGCTCAGCGCCGAACTGGCTTGCCACGCGGCCTTCAACTGCGGCATCAACTGGTTGATGCGCAGGCTGGCAATCGGGAATTCTTCGATGAGTATCGGCGTGCGCTTGTCGTCCTGAGAGAACATCGCGTAATGCCGCTCGCCGCCCTCGCGCCACAGGCGGAATTCGGCGCGCAGGCGGAAGTTCTGCAGAGGCGAGTCAAACACCGTCGGCTCGGGTGCATCGAACGATGCCAGCAGATCACGCAAGCGCGTGACCTTGGCCTCGAGTTGTTCGGCGTAGGCTTGGGAATCGAAACTCATGCGTTGAACCAACCCAACTTGATCACAAACAGAATCGACAGAATCACCAGAGCCGGGTTCAGCTCACGGGCACGGCCGGACAGCAGCTTGATGGCGGTCCAGGCGATGAAGCCGAAGGCGATGCCGTTGGCGATCGAATAGGTGAACGGCATGGCCAGTGCGGTAACCACAACCGGTGCTGCCACGGTGATGTCGTCCCAGTCTATTTCCGCCAGGCCGGAAGTCATCAGCACCGCGACGAACAGCAGCGCTGGCGCGGTGGCGAATGCCGGAACGCTGGCCGCCAAGGGCGAGAAGAACAGCGCCAGCAGGAACAGGATTGCCACGACGATGGCGGTCAGGCCCGTGCGGCCACCGGCACTGACGCCGGCAGCGGATTCGATGTAACTGGTGGTGGTCGACGTGCCCAGCAGCGAGCCGGCCATGGCCGCCGTACTGTCGGCGATCAGCGCACGGCCCATTTTCGGCATGTGGCCGTCCTTGCCCATCAGGCCGGCGCGCTTGGCGACGCCGATCAGGGTCCCGGAGTTGTCGAACAGGTCGACGAACAGGAAGGCGAAGATCACGCTGACCAGACCGATGTCCAGTGCGCCTTTGATGTCCAGTTGCAGGAAGGTCGGCGCCAGCGACGGCGGCATCGACATGATGCCGCCGAACTCGGTGACGTTCAGTACGATCGAGGCGATGGTTACGGCGAGAATGCCGATCAGCACCGCGCCGCGCACTTTCAGCGCTTCGAGGGCGACGATCACGGCGAAGCCGACGGTGGCCAGAATCGGTGCCGGTTTGGTCAGATCGCCGAGGCCGACCATGGTCGCCGGGTTGCTGACCACGATACCGGCGTTGTGCAGGGCGATCAGCGCCAGGAACAGGCCGATACCGGCGGCAATCGCCGAGCGCAGTGGCAGCGGAATGGCGTTGATGATCCATTCGCGGATGCGGAAGATCGACAGCAGGAAAAACAGCACGGCGGAAATGAACACCGCACCCAGCGCCACCTGCCAGGTGTGGCCCATGTGCAGCACCACGGTGTAGGTAAAGAAGGCGTTCAGGCCCATGCCCGGAGCGAGGGCGATCGGGTAGTTGGCGATCAGGCCCATCACGGTCGAGCCGATGGCGGCCGCCAGACAGGTGGCGACGAAAATTGCGCCCTTGTCCATGCCGGTCTCGCCGAGGATGCTCGGGTTGACGAACAGAATGTAAGCCATGGCCAGGAAAGTCGTGACGCCCGCAAGAATTTCGGTGCGCACGTTTGTGTTGTGTGCCTTGAGTTGAAACAGCCTTTCCAGCATGTCTGCTCCCCGTGGCGCGCGTGGCGCCGTGAATGTATCGACCTCAACAGCAAAGCACAGACCGTCGCAAGCGCCTGGGAAATTGTCGTGGGTCGGAAAAAGCCGCGCATCATACCAGCCGCGTGAGGAATTTGGCGGATGTTGGTGTCGATCGTCGGCGAAGTTTTGCGCAGCCGACAACTGCGCCATACTGCGCGCTGATTTTTTGGAGTGGGCAGGCATGCGCAACGGCGGGATCAGGATTTTCGGATGGATTGCAGCACTGCTGCTGACAGCTCCGGCGTTCGCGGCATCGGCGCCGCCGCTCACCGAGGTGAAGGTGATCAAAGTGCAATCGCCATCCTGCGGTCTGGAAGATATTGCCGATAACCAGCCGCAAACCCAATGCAATCACAGCGGGCCGAATATCAAGGTCTATGTGCTGGAAGTCGGCTATGGCCAGAACCAGCCACACGTGACTTTGGATGGCTTCGAGGTCAACGGCACCCGAGGTCCGGTGTGCGCCTTCGATAATGGCAATCTCACTGAATGCATCCCTGGCAGCAAAACCGTCGGTTCTCTTTATACCTTCGATCTGGCCGGCAAACAGCAAGGCACCTTCAACTTCAGCAACACCTCGATCAACGCTCCGCGCAACACGCTTTCGACTCAGCTTTACATCAAGTAACGGCTGTCTGCGAACAAGGTGGGACAAAGCTGACTACGCTTGACTGACTACCCAGCGGAAAGCGCCCATGATTTCCAGAGCCCTGATTGCCCTCGCCGAGGGCATCGACGATTTGCAAAGCGTGACCCTGATCGACGTACTGCGCCGCGCCGGCATCGAAGTGGTCGCCGCCAGCATCGAAGGTCGGCGCATGCTGACCTGTGCGCGCGGCACCCGGCTGACTGCCGACGGCATGCTGGTCGATGTGCTGGCACAGACTTTTGACCTGATCGTCCTGCCAGGCGGTGCCGTCGGTTCCCGGCATCTGGCGGCGCATCAGCCCTTGCAGCAATTGCTCAAGGACCAGGCCAGCGCCGGCCGACTGTTCGCCGCCATCGGCGAAGCCCCAGCCACCGCCCTCCAGGCATCAGGCGTGCTGCGCCAGCGCCGCATGACCTGCCTGCCCGGCGCCAGCCATCAGTTGTCCGGCTGTACGTTTGTTGATCAACCGGTGGTGGTCGACGGCAACTGCATCACCGCCCAAGGCTCGGGCGCGGCGCTGGAATTTGCCCTGACCCTGGTCGAGCAGCTTGGTGGCAAGGCGTTGCGGGCGAGGGTGGCGGGGGAGTTGATGGCCTGACGGGTCAGCCGTGGGCTGCGAGGGGTTCTATCATTGGTTGCTCACGGTGCTCCGCTTGCCAAAGATCGTAGTCGGTTTGGACGCCTAGCCAAACGCGCGCCTTGCCGATCCCTGCACGCTCAAGTCGTACTGCCAGATCCGGGCTGATTGGCGCGTGTCCGTGCAGTACGCGCGAAAGATGCGGGCGTGCAAAGCCAAGGTGCCGGGCCAATTCACTCACGCTGATACCAAGCTCGGGCAAGACATCCAGCAGCAGGGTTTCACCGGGGTGTGGCGGGTTGTGCATGGGCATGAGCCTGCCTCCTGTCAGTGGTAGTCCAGATAATCGACCAATTCGATATCCGAACCGACAAAACGAAAGATCACTCGCCAGTTGCCTGAAACGCTGAGCGACCAGTATTCACTCAGCTCGCCTTTCAACGGATGCAGGCGCCAGCCCGGCAAGTCCAGATCGCCGGGAAGTGTCGCTCGATCCATGAACTGCAACATGCGCGACAGCCGTTTTGCATGGTCGGCACGAATTCCACGAGTCGTACCTGTTTCATAGAAGCCACGAAGGCCTTTGTGCTGAAAGGATTTGATCATGGCGGCGAGTGTAAGGCGATACATTACACTCAGTGCGGTAACTATGTACCGCACGTTGTCGCTTGATATGTGCTGAGCAGGTGAGTTTTTTCCAAAAAACTCAGACCTTCTCTTCCACCGGCACATGCATCCGGTCCCGATTCGCCAACGTCGGAAACAGTTTGATCCACGTCCCCGTCACCACCAGGGTGCCGATCCCGCCCATGACCACCGCCGGCACGGTGCCGAACCAGTGGGCAGTGAGGCCGGATTCGAATTCGCCCAACTGGTTCGAAGCGCCGATGAACAGCCCGTTGACCGCGCTGACCCGGCCGCGCATTTCGTCAGGAGTTTCCAGCTGTACGAACGAGGCACGGATGACCATGCTGATCATGTCCGCTGCGCCGAGCACCACCAGCACCGCCAGCGAGAACCAGAACGAGGTCGACAGACCGAAAGCGATGGTCGCGACGCCAAAGATGCCGACGGCGGTGAACATCACTCGGCCCACGTTGCGTTCGACGGCATATCGCGCGAGAAACAGCGACATCAGCAGGGCACCCACCGCTGGTGCCGAACGCAGCAAGCCCAGACCCCACGGGCCGGTCAGCAGAATGTCCTTGGCGAACACCGGCAGCAACGCCGTGGCGCCGCCGAGCAACACGGCGAACAGGTCCAGCGAGATCGCGCCGAGGATGTCTGGGCGGCTGCGGATGAAGCGAATCCCCGCCAGCAGCGAGTCCAGCGTGGCTTTGCCTTTATTCAATGGCGTCTGGCGTGCCGGCAGGTTGAGCATCAGCGAACAGGCGATCACATACAGCAGCACGGTCGGGCCGTAGACCCAGACGCTGCCGAATGCATAGAGCAAACCGCCGAGGGCCGGGGCGACGATGGTGGCCGACTGTTGCGCCGATTGCGCGGCGGCAACTGCGCGGGGGAAAAGCGCACTGGGGACGATGCTCGGCAGCAGCGCCTGAGTCGTCGGCATCTCGAACGAACGGGCGGCGCCGAGCAGAAAGGCGAGGATGAAAATCATCTCGCGGGTGACGTGATCGGTGGCGCTGCCGATGGCCAGCGCCAAGGCAATCAACGCCTGCAATGACTGGCAAAGCGCGGCGACCTTGCGCCGATCGTAGCGATCAGCGACATGCCCGGTGTGCAGCATGAACAGCACCCGCGGGGCGAATTCGACCAGCCCGACCAGGCCCAGATCCAGCACGTTGCCGGTCAGTTGATACAGGTTCCAGCCAATTGCCACGGTGAGCATCTGGAACCCGCTGGCGGTGAAAATCCGCGCCAGCCAGAAAGCCATGAACGGACGATGGTGACGTAACAGCAGGGGCTCTTGTGTGCGCATCTGAAGGCAGGTCTTGGACGAGTGAACGGCGAGATTATCACCAGTCTGTAACAGGAAGTTGCTACGAGAAACAATTCAGTTAGCCAGACATCGATCTTTCATGCTGACAATCAGCCCTGTGGTGAGGGGATTTATCCCCGTTGGGTCGCGCAGCGGCCCCAAAATCTCGAAACGACGACTGCTGCGCAGCCGGACGGGGATAAATCCCCTCGCCACAGGGGAGTGAGGCAACTTGTCACGCGGCAAACCACCACGCAGTTCATTGGCAAAAATGGGACTACTCTTTCAACGTTGCTTGATCCAGATCAAGACCCCGACCGGAACTGATCTGGCGGCCATTTGGCCAGACTCCCTGCGTTGCGATGGTTGCAAAAAAAGAACGAATCCGAATTCGCCGCACTCCATATCCGTGGGGGCAGTGGTGCAGGCCTCCGGGCCAGCTACCCGTATTACCTGACAGAGGAAGCCATATGTTCGGTTTAGAGGCTCTCGATCTCGCCCGAATTCAGTTCGCGTTCACCATCTCGTTCCACATTCTGTTCCCGGCCATCACCATTGGCCTGGCGAGTTACCTGGCGGTGCTCGAAGGCTTGTGGCTGAAGACCCGCAACGACACCTACCGCGATCTCTACCATTTCTGGTCGAAGATTTTTGCCGTCAACTTCGGCATGGGCGTGGTTTCCGGGCTGGTCATGGCTTATCAGTTCGGCACCAACTGGAGTCGTTTTTCCGACTTCGCCGGTGCCGTCACCGGGCCGTTGCTGACCTATGAAGTGCTCACCGCGTTCTTCCTTGAGGCCGGTTTCCTTGGCGTCATGCTGTTCGGCTGGAACAAGGTCGGGCGCGGCCTGCACTTCTTCTCGACGGTGATGGTAGCGGTCGGCACGCTGATTTCGACCTTCTGGATTCTCGCCTCCAACAGTTGGATGCAGACCCCGCAAGGCTTTGAAATCGTCAACGGTCAGGTGATCCCCACCGACTGGCTGGCAATCATCTTCAACCCGTCATTCCCTTATCGGCTGATGCACATGGCCACGGCCGCGTTCGTCGCGACGGCGTTCTTCGTCGGCTCGTCGGCGGCCTGGCACCTGCTGCGCGGCAGGGACAACCCGGCGATCCGCACCATGCTGTCGATGGCGATGTGGATGGCGTTGATCGTCGCGCCGATTCAAGCGGTGATCGGCGACTTCCACGGCCTCAACACGCTCAAGCATCAGCCAGCGAAAATCGCTGCGATCGAAGGCCACTGGGAAAACCATGGCGACGAAGCGACGCCGCTGATCCTGTTCGGCTGGCCGGACATGAAAGAGGAACGCACCAAGTTCGCCGTAGAGATTCCATACCTCGGCAGCCTGATCCTCACCCACTCGCTGGATAAACAAGTGCCGGCGCTGAAGGAGTTCCCACCGGAAGACCGGCCGAATTCGACCATCGTGTTCTGGTCGTTCCGGATCATGGTCGGCCTCGGTTTCCTGATGATCTTCACCGGTTTGTGGAGTCTGTGGCTGCGCAAGCGTGACTCGCTGTATACCTCGCGGCCGTTCCTGCATCTGGCCTTGTGGATGGGGCCGTCCGGTCTGATCGCGATTCTCGCTGGCTGGTTCACCACGGAAATCGGCCGTCAACCGTGGGTGGTCTATGGCCTGATGCGCACCGCAGATGCTTCGTCCAACCACAGCTTCATGCAGATGAGCATCACCCTGATCATGTTCGTCGTGGTCTATTTCGCCCTGTTCGGCGCCGGTCTCGGCTACATGATGCGCCTGGTGCGCAAAGGGCCGAAGATCAGCGAAGGCAGCGAAACACCGGACGGTGGTCCAGGCAAGAAACGCACCCCGGCGCGTCCGTTGTCCGCAGCCGACGACCCGGCCGAGGGCGAGCACGAAGACAACACTCGCTTGACCAAGGAGATTTGACTCATGGGTATCGATCTTCCGCTGATCTGGGCCGTGATCATCATCTTCGGCATCATGATGTACGTGGTCATGGACGGCTTCGACCTGGGCATTGGCATTCTCTTCCCGTTCGTACCCGGCAAGACCGATCGCGACGTGATGATGAACACCGTCGCCCCGGTCTGGGACGGCAACGAAACCTGGCTGGTACTGGGTGGCGCGGCGTTGTTCGGCGCCTTCCCGCTGGCCTATTCGGTGGTGTTGTCGGCGCTGTACCTGCCGCTGATCTTCATGCTCATGGGCCTGATCTTTCGCGGCGTGGCTTTCGAGTTCCGCTTCAAGGCCAAGGATGAAAAACGTCACCTGTGGGACAAGGCATTTATCGGTGGTTCGATCGCGGCGACGTTCTTTCAGGGCGTGGCGCTGGGAGCGTTCATCGATGGTCTGCCGGTGGTCAATCGCCAGTTCGCCGGTGGTTCACTGGACTGGCTGACGCCGTTCACGCTGTTCTGCGGCGCGGCGCTGGTGGTGGCCTATGCCTTGCTCGGCTGCACCTGGCTGATCATGAAAACCGAAGGCAAATTGCAGGAACAGATGCATGATCTGGCGCGACCGCTGGCATTCGTGCTGCTGGCAGTGATTGGTGTCGTCAGCCTGTGGACGCCTCTGTCACATCCGGAAATCGCCTCGCGCTGGTTCAGCATGCCGAATCTGTTCTGGTTCATGCCGGTGCCGATTCTGGTGCTCGTCACCTTGTACGGCCTGATTCGCGCGGTGGCACGTAACGCCAACTACACGCCGTTCCTGCTGACGCTGGTGCTGATTTTCCTCGGCTACAGCGGTCTGGGCATCAGCCTGTGGCCGAACATCGTGCCGCCGTCGATATCGATCTGGGACGCCGCCGCGCCGCCGCAAAGTCAGGGCTTCATGCTGGTCGGCACGCTGTTCATCATTCCGTTCATCCTGGGGTATACCTTCTGGAGCTACTACGTGTTCCGCGGCAAGGTCACCCACGAAGACGGTTACCACTAATCCCATGCTGGGCTTGCCCTGTGGGAGCGAGCCTGCTCGCGAAGGCGTCCGCAGTGACGCCTTGGCTTAACGGAGATCGATGCAATGACCGGCAAACATTCCCTGCACGACATTGAAGAAGCCGAAAAAAAGCCGCTGTGGCAGCGGCTCGGCTGGTTGGCCCTGATCTGGGTTGGCAGTGTCGGCGTGTTGTTCATCGCCGCCAGCCTGATGCGCATGTTCATGAATGCCGCAGGTTTGACCACCCACTGAAACATCCCGTCCCGGCGCCTTCGGGTATGGATTTGCAACCCTCCTCACGGAGGGTTTTTTTACGCCGCAGTTTTATTTGCGCGCCTTGAGGATGACGAATTTCGGCGTCGCCGCCACTTGCTCGACACCACGAAACAGGCGCGCCAGTTTGCTGTGATAGCCCAGATGCCGGTTGCCGACGATGTACAGCGCACCACCAACCACCAGTGCCTCGCGCGCCTGTTGGAACATGCGCCAGGCGAGGAAATCGCCGACCACCTGCTGCTGATGGAACGGCGGGTTGCACAGCACCACGTCCAGCGACTGCGGCGCCTGCCCGGCCAGACCATCGCCAGCGCGCACGGTGACTTCGCGATCGGCCAATGCCGCGCGCCAGTTCTCGGCAGCCGATTGCACCGCCATGAACGATTCGTCGACCAGCGTGTAATGTGCATCCGGGTTCTGCAAGGCGCTGGCGATTGCCAGAACACCGTTGCCGCAACCGAGGTCGGCGACTCGCGCGTGGCCAAGGTTTTTCGGTAGATGCGGCAGAAACGCGCGAGTGCCGATGTCGAGGCCTTCGCGGCAGAACACGTTAGCGTGGTTGAGCAATTCGATCGCTGGTTCGTCGAGGCGATAGCGAGTCGGGTAGGGCGATGTGGCGGGCGCTTTGCTTTCAGGTGTGGCGATCAGCAATCGCGCCTTTTTCACTGCCAGCGATGCCTGCACAGGACCAACGTAGCGCTCCAGCAAGTCGCCGGCAGCGCGCGGCAGATGCTTGACCATGGCGGCGGCGATCACTTGCGCGCCGGGAGCGAGTTGTCCTTGCAGGCGGATCAGCTGTTCTTCCAATAGCGCCAGAGTTTTGGGGACGCGGATCAGCACCCGGTCAAACGGCCCGACCAAGGGCTCACTGGCCGGAATCGGACGAATCGCATCGAACGCCTGACCATTGCGCAGCAGATTCTTTTCCAGCCCGACGAAACCCAGGAACGAGTCGCCGCTGCTGCTCACCTCGACCTTGCCCAGCAGGCTGATTGCCAAGGCGCCAAAGCTGTCATTGAGCACCAGCACGCGGGTGCTGCTCGCAGGTTGTTCGCTGGCGAGATGATTGAGCAGGTATTCGTCCGCCGCATCGAAGGCTTGCAGTGGTTCATTCTGCTGTTCAGGCTGGCGGATCAGGTCGAGCTGGGCGAAAGGCGTTTCGAGCAAAGGCAT
Source organism: Pseudomonas sp. Sample_21 (assembly GCF_004307525.1). Lineage (NCBI taxonomy): Bacteria > Pseudomonadati > Pseudomonadota > Gammaproteobacteria > Pseudomonadales > Pseudomonadaceae > Pseudomonas > Pseudomonas sp. Sample_21. Next base: position 54,042 of record NZ_RCNZ01000064.1, read on the forward strand.
GGGGCGGGGACTCAGGATATTCGGCAGATATCCCGTTGCCGGCAGATGGTGCGACGGGACCCGATCGAGTGGACTGCGATGCAAGCAGGTTGCGTCATCACTCGGAAAGGCCTGAATGGTACGTTTTTTTGCGCCTAAATACTCGCAGGATTACCGCGCGATAACGCTCAGCTTTCAGATGATGCCGGCACGAGCGGCGGCAATCACTGCGGAAATCTTGTTGCAGACGTTGAATTTTTCGATGACGTTTTGCACATGATAGTTAACGGTGCGTTCGCTCAGGCTGAGTATTCTCGAAATATCGTGAGCGGTCTTGCCCATGGCGGACAATTTCATGATCTCCAGCTCCCGGGACGATAGCCTCGGCTTGCTGGGCTTGGCCGGTGTGGGAACGGTGCGGGCATACAGGTCACTGAAGTGTCGGTTGGCAAAAAACAGATAACCGTAATGCTCATACAGTTCGAGCGGGCTGATCGGGCAGTGGGTGCGCGCCAGGCTGATGATGCTGCACAAACCACTGGTTTCGTCATGAAAGGCCTGCGACCAGCCATGCTGTAGTCCATTCTGTTTCAACGCCTGCCACAATTCTGGCGCATCGGTGAATACTCTTTCTTCCCAGACGATCGGCAATACCGAATGATTGCAATGCGCTATTACCGGATCAATATTCCGGTAGTTCTCTTTGTTGTACTGGATGTTCCATTCTTTCGGATAGTTATTGATTTGCAAGGCATTCAAATGGACCTCGCGATGGGGGGAGGTGACCGCTATCGCACAATAGTTAAAGCCCAGATTCTCGGCAAATCTCAGCAGTATCGGGTATGCCGCCTCAATGCCTTTGGCAAATGTCAGTTGTTTCAATTGTGATTCCTTCCACGTTTCCATGAACTATCGCCTCCATAGCCTGATATCGGGGCGCCAAATGGATCCAAAAAATCCGGCACGAATCGAAGTGTAGGATCTTTCCTGCGAAACGCCTTACATTTTTTCGAGATTGAAACTTTGATGTTTTTTATAAAGTGTTCTTAGCAATACAGGCTGTTATATTTTAATTGGCATCTTAAAGTTATTGCTCTAGATTCAGCACTGCCAGCAAATCGAATGTCTAGCGCTGATCCCGTCAATACCATTACCAATCACGAGTGTTTGGCAGCGCGATTTTGCGGGACACTATGGGCAATCGTTTCAAGGAGTGCCTCATGACTGCCAGTGCCGAGAAGTACACCACCCAGACCTTGCTCGATGTGCAACCGTTGACGCCGAACCTGTTCACGCTGCGCACCAGCCGTGATCCCGGCTTTCGCTTTCGTGCCGGCCAGTTCGCCCGGCTGGGCGTGACCAAGGCCGATGGCAGCACGGTCTGGCGCGCCTATTCGATGGTGTCGTCGCCGTTCGATGAGTTTCTTGAGTTCTTTTCCATCGTCGTGCCGGGCGGCGCATTCACCAGTGAGCTGAGCCGGCTACAGGTCGGCGATAGCCTGATGGTTGAGCGCCAGGCGTTCGGCTATTTGACACTGGATCGTTTTGTCGACGGCCGTGACCTGTGGTTATTGTCGACCGGCACCGGGGTGGCGCCGTTTCTGTCGATCCTGCAGGACTTCGAGGTCTGGGAGAAATTCGAGCGAATCATTCTGGTTTACAGCGTGCGGGAGGCGCGGGAACTGGCTTATCAGGAGTTGATCGCCGGGTTGGCGCAACGTGACTATCTGAGCGAATACGCCCACAAGCTGCAATTCATCCCCACTGTGACCCGCGAAGCGCATCCAGGCGCGCTGCAGGGCCGGATTACCACGTTGATCGAGAATGGCGAGTTGGAGCGAGCGGCAGGGGTTGAGCTCTCGCCAGAGCATTCGCGAGTGATGCTGTGCGGCAATCCGCAGATGATCGACGACACCCGCGCCTTGCTGAAACAGCGCGACATGCGCCTGAGCCTGACCCGCAAGCCAGGGCAGGTTGCGGTGGAGAATTACTGGTAACGAAAACGGCACCCGCGGGTGCCGTTTTGATGTGTAGCGAATGCCTCAGGGCCGCTCGTTCTGCGCCTTGAGCAGGTCGCGGATTTCGCCCAGCAGTTGCTCTTCCTTGCTCGGGATCGGCGGCGCGGTCGGGGCTACGGCTTCTTCGCGCTTGAGGCGGTTGATGGCTTTGACGCCCATGAAGATCGCAAACGCGACAATCACGAAATCCAGCACCGTCTGCAGGAATTTGCCGTAAGCCAGCACCACGGCGGGCGCATCGCCCTGGGCGGCTTTGAGCGTGACAGCCAGATCACTGAAGTCCACCCCACCGATCAACAGGCCAATCGGCGGCATGATCACGTCGCCGACAAACGACGAAACGATCTTGCCGAACGCCGCGCCGATGATGATACCGACGGCCATGTCGACCACATTGCCTTTGACCGCGAAGGCCTTGAACTCGCTAAGCACGCCCATAGTTATTTCCTTGTTACAGATGAGTTTGGTGTAGGCAGTGTAAATCAGCGAAACGCCTCCTGCGCGAAACACCTTCTTACAATGCCCGTTTTTATCGACACATCAATTGACGATTAGTTTGCAAAATGCCAGCAATCGCGCGCGGAATACGCGCTAACCCGCTGACGGGAAAGCCAATTTCTTCAATCATGGCGTTACGTTCTTTCTATTTATGTTCCTCGGCACGGGCCTCTAGCCTTGCTGTGGCGCACCTGGATGCGCTCAATAAAACCAGAGGAACCTGATATGACTTCCGCTCTTGGACTGGGGGCTTTTCCCCATCGCCGCACTCTCGGCGTTCTCACCGCCAGCCTGCTGACCTTCTCGGTCAACGCCGCTCCGCTGACCCGCGACAACGGCGCTGCTGTCGGTGACAATCAGAACTCGCAAACCGCCGGCGCCACCGGCCCGGTGCTGCTGCAGGACGTGCAACTGATCCAGAAACTGCAGCGCTTCGACCGTGAGCGTATTCCCGAGCGCGTGGTACATGCACGCGGCACCGGCGCTCATGGCACCTTCACCGTGACCGATGACCTCAGCGATCTGAGCAAGGCCAAGGTGTTCGCCGCAGGCCAGAGCACGCCGGTATTCGTGCGTTTCTCGGCGGTGGTGCATGGCAACCATTCCCCGGAAACCCTGCGTGACCCGCGTGGGTTCGCCACCAAGTTCTACACCGCTGACGGTAATTGGGATCTGGTCGGCAACAATTTCCCGACCTTCTTCATCCGCGATGCGATCAAATTCCCGGATATGGTCCACGCCTTCAAGCCCGATCCACGCACCAACCTCGACGACGATTCGCGCCGATTCGATTTCTTCTCCCATGTACCGGAAGCCACCCGCACACTGACCGAGTTGTATTCCAACTACGGCACTCCGGCCAGTTATCGAGAGATGGATGGCAATGGTGTTCATGCCTATAAGCTGATCAATGCCAGGAATGAAGTTCACTATGTGAAGTTTCACTGGAAGAGTCTTCAAGGCATCAAGAACCTCACACCAAAACAAGTCAGCGAAGTTCAAGGTCAGGATTACAGTCATATGACCAACGACTTGGTGAGTAATATCAACAAGGGCAACTTTCCGAAGTGGGACTTGTACGTGCAAGTTCTCAAGCCGCAGGATTTGTCCAAGTTTGATTTCGATCCATTGGATGCAACCAAGATCTGGCCCGGTATTGCCGAGCGCAAAGTTGGACAAATGGTCTTGAACCGTAATCCGGCCAATGTCTTCCAGGAAACTGAACAAGTTGCCATGGCACCGGCCAACGTAGTTCCGGGTATCGAGCCTTCGGAAGATCGTTTGTTGCAGGGCCGAGTGTTCTCTTACGCCGATACGCAGATGTATCGCCTCGGTGCCAACGCTTTGCAATTGCCGATCAACGCACCGAAAACCGCAGTGAACAATGGCAATCAGGATGGCGCGATGAATTTTGGCGCCAGCCAGTCCGGCGTCAACTACCAGCCGAGTCGTCTGCAACCGCGTGAAGAGACGCCAGCGGCGCGTTACAGCCAGTCGGCGCTGGCGGGCAGCACGCAACAGGCGAAGATCCAGCGTGAGCAGAACTTCAAGCAGGCCGGTGATCTGTATCGCTCGTACAGCAAGCAGGAACGTCGCGACCTGATCGACAGCTTCGGCGGCTCGCTGGCCACCACCGATGACGAGAGCAAGCACATCATCCTGTCCTTCCTGTACAAGGCCGACCCTGAGTACGGCAGCGGTGTGACCGAAGTGGCCAAGGGCGACCTCAGCCGTGTGAAAGCACTGGCGGCCAAACTGACCGACTGATATCGATGCGGCGCACGCGAGGGCTGTCCCGCCTCGCGTGCGCTCAAGGAGAGCCCGATGCGTATTTTTCTTTTATGCCTGGCCGGGAGCCTGTCGTTCACCGCGTGGGCGGCACCGGTCGAGCAAAGCCCCGAGGCAATCAAGGCGCAGTTGCAGGATTACTACTTTGACGCCGCACGGCGTGGCGACGTGCCGATGCTCGAGACCTTTATCGAGTCCGGCTATTCCCTCGATATCCGCGACAGCAAGGGTTACACCGCACTGATTCTGGCGGCCTACCACGGTCAGGCGCCGGCGGTTGAGCGACTGTTGGCAGCGGGCGCGGATGCCTGTGCTCAGGACCAGCGCGGTAACACGGCGCTGATGGGCGCGATTTTCAAAGGCGAGTTGCAGATCGCCCGGCGCCTGATGGCCACCGATTGCAGCCCCGACCAACGTAACGGCGCCGGACAAACAGCGGCGATGTACGCCGGGCTGTTCAAGCGTCTGGAATTGCTTGATGCGTTGAAAGCCAAGGGCGCCGACCTCAATGCCGAGGATCCGCTGGGTAACAGTGCCGCGCGTCTGGCCAGCGGCGAAATCCGTACCGCTGCGCCGCGCTGATCGGCGGTGGCTGCGTTATCATCGCGTCTTTTGTTCCGGGGGTTCTGATGGCCAAGGCCAAGCGCATGTACGGCTGCACCGAGTGCGGCGCAACCTTTCCCAAGTGGGCCGGGCAGTGTGGCGAGTGCGGTGCCTGGAACACCCTGACCGAAACCATGATCGAAAGCGGCGGCGCCACGGCACCCACCGGGCGCACCGGTTGGGCTGGCCAGCAGGCGCAGATCAAGACGCTCGCCGAAGTCAGCATCGAAGAGATTCCACGTTTTTCCACCGCGTCCGGTGAGCTCGACCGCGTGCTCGGCGGTGGTCTGGTCGATGGCTCGGTGGTGCTGATTGGCGGTGATCCGGGGATCGGCAAATCGACAATCCTGCTGCAGACCCTGTGCAATCTGGCCAAGAGCATGCCAGCGCTGTACGTCACCGGTGAGGAATCCCAGCAGCAAGTGGCGATGCGCGCTCGCCGTCTCGGCCTGCCGCAGGATCAACTGCGGGTGATGACCGAAACCTGCATCGAAACCATCATTGCCACCGCCCGCCAGGAAAAGCCCAAGGTGATGGTGATCGACTCGATCCAGACCATCTTCACCGAACAACTGCAATCGGCCCCGGGCGGCGTGTCGCAGGTGCGCGAAAGTGCGGCGTTGCTGGTGCGTTACGCCAAGCAGAGCGGCACGGCGATCTTCCTCGTCGGCCACGTCACTAAAGAAGGTGCGCTGGCCGGTCCGCGTGTTCTGGAACACATGGTCGACACGGTGCTGTATTTCGAAGGTGAATCCGATGGTCGACTGCGTCTGCTGCGGGCGGTGAAAAACCGTTTCGGCGCGGTCAATGAGTTGGGCGTGTTCGGCATGACCGACAAGGGCCTGAAAGAAGTCTCCAACCCATCGGCGATTTTTCTTACCCGCGCTCAGGAAGAAGTCCCGGGCAGTGTGGTCATGGCGACGTGGGAAGGCACCCGACCGATGCTGGTCGAAGTGCAGGCGCTGGTCGATGACAGCCATCTGGCCAACCCGCGTCGGGTGACGTTGGGGCTGGATCAGAACCGATTGGCGATGTTGCTCGCGGTGTTGCACCGTCATGGTGGAATCCCGACCCACGATCAGGACGTGTTCCTCAACGTGGTAGGCGGCGTGAAGGTGCTGGAGACGGCGTCGGATCTGGCGTTGATGGCGGCGGTGATGTCGAGTTTGCGCAACCGGCCGCTGCCCCATGATCTGCTGGTGTTCGGTGAGGTGGGCTTGTCCGGCGAGGTACGCCCGGTGCCGAGCGGGCAGGAGCGGTTGAAGGAAGCGGCCAAGCACGGCTTCAAACGCGCGATCGTGCCCAAGGGTAACGCACCGAAGGAATCGCCTCCCGGCTTGCAGATCATCGCCGTGAGCCGCCTTGAACAGGCCCTTGACGCACTGTTTGAGTGAATGCCGAACCTCTGTGGTGAGGGGATTTATCCCCGTTGGGGCGCGTAGCGGCCCTGAAAAAACGGGTCTGCTGCGCAGCCCAACGGGGATAAATCCCCTCGCCACATAAATCCTCTCACCCCATAAATCCCCTCACCACATAGATTCCCCTCACCACAGGGCATTCCAATTCGGGGTTGGGGGTGGCGCTAGATTTCGATCAGGGCACCCAGTTCGCGCTCCAGCTCGGCCTCATCCGCCAGATTCAGTTCGATCAAGCGGCGCAGGCGCTGGATTGATTCCAGGCTGATGTGCCGGCAGATGAACCCCAAGTGGCCGTTTTCCTCATGGGCCAGATGCACGTTCATCTCGATATCGACGTCTTCGCTCAGATGAATGTCGACGAAGAAGTCCTGGTCTTTATCCCCGAGCCACGGCTCCGGTCGCTCGATCAGCAGGCCCTTGAGCGACAGGTCGATCAACTTGACCGGCCAGATGTACTCGCCCTGTTTCAGCTCGGTTCTGGCATCGAACGCAATACGTTTGAAACGACGTCGATTGGCGGGGTGCTCGCTCATGGCGCAATCCTCATGAAGGTTCGCTGACTATAGACCGCGAATGCGGGCGCCAGCCAATCGCTCAAGCGTCTAGACCTATGTCGGGGTATGGCCTTTGGCGCCGTAAGCGCTAAACTCGGGGTGGCTGTCTTTCTTGTCCACCCTGGCTGGAATAATAAAATGAAAAATAATAATAGCCTGCTGCGCCACTTACCCTGGCTCGTGCTGGCAATCGTAGGAGCGTGCGCCCTTGGCGTAGTGGCATTGCGCCGCGGCGAGGCGATCAACGCCTTGTGGATAGTGGTCGCTGCCGTGGCCATTTATCTGGTTGCGTACCGTTACTACAGTCTGTTCATCGCCAACAACGTGATGCAACTGGATCCGCGTCGGGCCACCCCCGCCGTGCTCAACAACGATGGTCTGGACTATGTGCCGACCAACAAACACATTCTTTTCGGTCACCACTTCGCGGCCATCGCTGGCGCGGGGCCACTGGTCGGTCCGGTGCTGGCGGCGCAGATGGGGTATCTGCCCGGCACACTCTGGCTGATTGCCGGTGTGGTGCTGGCGGGCGCGGTGCAGGACTTCATGGTCCTGTTCATGTCGACCCGACGCAACGGACGTTCCCTGGGCGACATGGTGCGTGAAGAGATGGGCCGGATTCCCGGAACCATTGCACTGTTCGGCTGCTTCCTGATCATGATCATCATCCTGGCGGTGCTGGCGCTGATCGTGGTCAAGGCCCTCGCCGAGAGCCCGTGGGGCATCTTCACCGTGATGGCGACCATCCCGATCGCGATGTTCATGGGCATCTACATGCGCTACATCCGCCCGGGCCGCATCGGCGAAATCTCCGTGGTCGGTGTATTGCTGCTGCTCGGTTCGATCTGGCTGGGCGGGCAGATCGCTGCCGATCCGGTATGGGCCAAAGCCTTTACCTTCACTGGTGTGCAGATTACCTGGATGCTGGTCGGCTATGGTTTCGTCGCTGCATCGCTGCCGGTCTGGCTGATCCTCGCGCCACGCGACTACCTGTCGACCTTCCTCAAGATCGGCACCATCGTCGCCCTGGCGATCGGCATCCTGATCACCATGCCCGAGCTGAAAATGCCGGCGTTGACCCAGTTCGTCGACGGCACCGGGCCGGTGTGGAAGGGCGGTCTGTTCCCGTTCCTGTTCATCACCATCGCCTGCGGCGCGGTATCGGGTTTCCACGCACTGATCTCGTCGGGCACGACGCCGAAGCTTTTGGATAACGAAACCAACGCCCGCTACATCGGTTACGGCGGCATGCTGATGGAATCGTTCGTGGCGATCATGGCCATGGTTGCCGCTTCGGTGATCGAGCCGGGCGTGTATTTCGCCATGAACAGCCCGGCCGCAGTCGTTGGCAGTGACGTCGCTTCGGTGGCGCAGGTTGTCACCAGCTGGGGCTTTGCGATCACACCGGAGGCGCTGCAAGCGGTTGCCCATGACATCGGCGAAACCACCATCCTGGCTCGCGCCGGTGGTGCGCCGACTCTGGCGGTCGGTATCGCGCAGATCCTGCACAGTGTCCTGCCGGGTGAAAACACCATGGCGTTCTGGTACCACTTCGCGATCCTGTTCGAAGCGCTGTTCATCCTCACCGCTGTGGACGCCGGCACCCGTGCCGGACGCTTCATGCTGCAGGACCTGCTCGGCTCTTTCGTACCGGCGCTCAAACGCACCGAATCGTGGGGCGCCAACCTGATCGCCACCGCCGGTTGTGTGGCGATGTGGGGCTGGTTGCTGTATCAGGGCGTGATCGATCCACTGGGCGGCATCAACACCCTGTGGCCATTGTTCGGCATCTCCAACCAGATGCTCGCCGGTATCGCGCTGATGCTCGGCACCGTGGTTCTGATCAAGATGAAGCGCCAGCGCTACATCTGGGTCACCCTGTTGCCGGCCACCTGGCTGTTGATCTGCACCACTACTGCTGGCTTCATCAAGCTGTTCGACGCCAACCCGGCGATCGGCTTCCTGTCCTTGGCCAAGAAGTACAGCGATGCGCTGGCCAACGGTCAGGTGCTGGCGCCGGCGAAGAGCGTCGAGCAGATGCAGCACGTGATCTTCAACGCCTACACCAACGCCACACTCACCGCGCTGTTCCTGTTCGTGGTGTTCAGCATCCTGTTCTACGCGCTCAAGGTTGGCATTGCCGCCTGGGGCAAGAAAGAGCGTACGGATAAAGAATCGCCATTCCAGGCCCTGCCGGATGCGTAACCAGAGGATTGCAGCATGTTCAATGACCTGAGTCGCCTCGGTAAATACCTCGGTCAGGCCGCGCGCCTGATGGTCGGCATGCCCGACTACGACACCTACGTCGAGCATATGCAAACCAAACACCCGGACAAACCGGTGATGAGCTACGAGATGTTCTTTCGCGAACGTCAGGAAGCCCGTTACGGTGGCAAGGGTGGGCCGAAGTGCTGTTGAGCTGACAGCATCAGGTTGAGGTAATCCCCTGTGGGAGCGAGCCTGCGCGCGAATACGGAGTGTCAGTTGATGAATGATTTGACTGACACACCGCTTTCGCGAGCAGGCTCGCTCCCACATTTGTTTTTGTGTTCTTTTCAGGAGATCGGGTTTTGTCTTCTCCCATTCCGGTAACGGTTCTCAGCGGTTTCCTCGGCGCCGGCAAGACCACCTTGCTGCGTCATTTATTGAAAGCCGAGCACGGCCTGAAAATCGCCGTGATCGAAAACGAATTCAGCGACGCCGGCATCGACACTCAGTTACTGGGTGACGAGCCGGTGCAAGTCATGACCCTGGCCAACGGCTGCGTCTGCTGCACCATTCACACCGATCTGACCAAGGCGCTGTACCTGCTGCTCGAACGCCTGGACAGTGGCGAGATCGCCTTCGATCGTCTGGTGATCGAGTGCACGGGGCTGGCCGATCCGGCGCCGGTGGCACAGACCTTTTTCATCGAGGAAGAGCTGCGCGAGCGTTATCTGCTCGACGGCATCATCACCCTGGTCGACGCCGCTCACGCCGACGTGCACCTGACCCAGACCATTGCCCAGGCGCAGATCGGTTTCGCCGATCGCTTGCTGGTGAGCAAGACCGACCTGGTCGATGAGGCGACGTTCACTGCGCTGAGCGAACGCCTCACGCGAATCAACCGCCGCGCGCCGATCCGCGTGGTCGAGCATGGCAATATCGATCTGGCCGAACTGCTGGATGTACGCGGCTTCAACCTCAATGCTGACCTGGGCGGCGGTTTGAGCCTGCGTCCGGTGAGCAAGGCACCGTCGATCGATCGCATCTCCAGCCTGGTGCTGCGCACCGATCAGGCGCTGGATATCGATCAGCTCAGCGAATTCATGAACGAGTTGCTGGAAGAGCACGGCAAGCAGTTGCTGCGCTACAAAGGCGTGCTGAACATTGCCGGCGAAGATCGGCGGTTGGTGTTTCAGGGTGTGCTGAAACTCTATGGTTTCGACTGGGACACCGAATGGGCCGAGGGCGAGGCGCGCGAGAGTGTGATCGTGTTTATTGCCGATGATTTGCCGGAAGAGAAAATTCGGGCGGGGTTTGCCAGGGTTGCTTCTGCCTGATGGATCTTGGTTGTCAGTGATGGCGTCTTCGCGAGCAAGCTCGCTCCCACAGGAGACCGTATTCCGTCCAGAGAAATGCGGTCAACTGTGGGAGCGAGCTTGCTCGCGAAGGCGGTCTAACCGACAGCACAATGCTCAAGGTCTGGACCGAGCAGTGTCTGCTCAAGATGATCCAGATGCCGATCCATCAACATGCAGGCCTTGGAAACATCACCTCGCTCCACAACCTCAACCAACGACAAATGCTCCTGCCATGCGCAACAGCTTTGCGTCGAAAAATGACTCCGCGCAATCGCCAACGACGTCAGCGGCACCAGGCTGCGCAGAAAATGCGCCAACGGCACATTCCCCGCCATCCGTGCCAACTGCAAATGAAACTCCCCCGATAACCGAATCGCCGCCCCGCGCCGAGCCTGCTCGGTGGCGCGCTTCTCGCGCTCTATCAACGTGCGCAAACATTTCAGATCGTCTGGCTGCGGACGCTGACAGGCCAACCGCACCAAGGTGTGCTCAGCCAGCCGTCGCGCATGCAAGGTCTGCCGGATCAGCTCCCGATCAGGCGCGGCCACTCGTGGTCGATGATTGGCGCGCAATACCACGATCTGCTCGTGGGACAACTGCGTCAGCACCCGCCGCACATCGGCGCGGCCGGCGTTGAACATCGCCTGCAGAGTGTCCTCGGTGAACCGGCTGTCTTCATCGATACGCTGCTCGAGAATCGCGTCGAACACTCGCGGATACAGATCTTCCGTCGGCGTGCCCAGGCGAGAGACGGGCAGGGCGGTCGAATTGGCATGCGAGGCTGAAGCAAAACTGTTCATGGCCGTTCTCCTGGCAAATCAGGTGGGCAAGTTGTCGTCCGGAATATTCAGCTCAACGCCCATGCGCTGGCCTTCGCGCAGAATGTGCCGACGCATTTCGGCGCTGGCCTGAGCGCTGTTCTTGCTGCGGATCGCGCGGACTACCGCTTCGTTTTCTTCCAGGCGTTCGGCCAGATGTTCCGGGGAATTGCGCAATACCTCGGCGCTTTGCTTGAGGGCGTTGCTGGTCTGCTGTACCACGCTCTGGAAAATCGGGTTCGAGGTCAGCGTGAACAGTTCTTCGTGGAAAGCGATGTAGGCACTGACTCCGGCCTCACTGTCACCGGCCTCGAGGGCTTCGCGCATGTCCATCAGGGTCAGGCGCAATTGGCCGACTTCCTTGCTGCTGATCGATTGCGCGACCAGCCCGACGATGAACGGCTCAAGGGTGTAGCGCAGTTGCAGCACGTCTTCGAGACTGGCGCCGGCGACTGCGCTGTCGTGGCTCTGGCTGTCGCTGAGTTGTGCGTCGAGCACGACTACGCCTTTGCCCGGCATCGAGCGCACCAGGCCGAGGGTTTCGAGGACGATCACCGCTTCGCGCAGGCTGGGCCGGCTGATGCCCAGCTGTTCGGCCAGTTCGCGCTGGCCCGGCAGCATGTCGCCGGAGCGCCATTGGCCACGGGCCAACGCGGCGCGGAGTTTTTCCACCACTGAATTGACGACGGTTGAAGTTGTAATCACGTATTGGCTCCCTGCGCCGTGCCTGCATATTGGCAGGCACGGCACTCATTCAGAATTCTTTGGCCGCCGCCTGAGCGACGGTTTTTCGCGGTTGAAAGTTATAGCCCTGCTCACCGTTGAGCACCTTGTTCGCGCGCTGTACATCGATGTCTTTTTCCCAGCGGGCGATGGCCACGGTGGCGACGCAGTTGCCGATCAGATTGGTCAGCGCGCGGCCGATGCCCATGAACCAGTCCACCGCCAACACCAGCACCAGACCGACTACGGGAATCGCCGGGATCGCCGTCAGCGTCGCGGCGAGAATCACCAGCGCCGAACCGGGAATGCCGTGGGCGCCTTTGGAGGTGATCAGCGACACCAGCAGAATCGTCAGCAAGTCGGTCATCGCCAGCGGTGTGCCGGTGGCGTTGGCGATGAACACGATGGCCAGGGTCAGGTAGATCGAGAAACCGTCGAGGTTGAACGAGTACCCGGTCGGGATCACCAGACCGACCGTCGAACTGCCGATACCGAGGTGTTCGAGCTTGCGCATGATCTGCGGCAGCACGGCGTCGGAAGAGGCGGTGCCCATCACGATCAGCAGTTCTTCCCGCAGGTACTTGAGCAGCGGCCACATGCGCAGACCGGAAACGCGCATCACCAGACCGAGGATCAGCGCGACGAAGGCGACGCAGGTCAGGTAGAACAGACCGACCAGACTGCCCAGGTGCTGCAGCGAGTCGAGACCGTATTTGCTGGTGGTGAAGGCGATGGCACCGAACACGCCGATCGGCGCCAGACGCACGATCATGCCCATGATGCGGAAGATCACGTGGCTGAGTTCGTTGATCAATCGCGAAATCCCGGAAGCGGCTTCGCCAACCAGATTCAGCGCACTGCCGAACAGCACCGAGAACAGCAGCACTTGCAGAATATTGTTGTCAGCGAAGGCGCCGATCACCGAGGTCGGGATCAGGTCCATCAGAAATTGCGTGGTGGTGTGCATGTGCTGGCCGCGCTCGGCGAGGTCGCCCATGTCGGCGCTGGAGAGCTGCTCCAGATGAATGTTCGCGCCGCTGCCAATGCCGGTGCTGAAGGCGAACACCAGACCGATCACCAGAGCGATGGTGGTCAGCACTTCAAAGTAGATCACCGACTTCAGGCCGATGCGTCCGACCTTCTTCAGATCGCCCGCGCCGCTGATGCCGCTGACCACCACACAGAACACGATCAGGCCAATCAGCATCTTGATCAATTTGATGAAGCCATCGCCGAGCGGTTTCAGCTGGGCGGAGTATTCAGGAAGGGTCAGCCCGCAGACGATGCCGAGCATCAGTCCGAGAACCACTTGAAGGAAGATTGAACGCGAGCACCATCTGAGCATGGGAGGAATCCTGGGTCGGTGTCCTGGCTGCCGTACGCGTGGCGCAGCGGATTCAGGACTTAATTATTGTGGTCTTACCGGTATGTCCAGTGCAGGCGCAGTCTAGGCGCAGGTTTTCGCGGATCGCAAGGGAAAATTAGAAAATTGGCATGACCGGTCTTACCAGTTGTCTGGATGGCCCGGTCTTGAGCATTTGAGAAAAATTGGCGGCTATGCCTTTTTTTCTGGGCGGGGCGTGAGTCACGTTTTGATGACTGGTACATGTCTTTCGACGATGCTCAGGATGAAAGTGATCTTTGAACGTTCTTCGGTTTTGCCCAGATAGACGTAAGGCAGACTTCTGATTTTTATACCGCCCAGATAGGCATGATTTTTCAGTTTGAGAGAAACAGCTGTATGTACACCCGTTAAGTTGTCCAGCGTTATAGCGGTGCCGCTACGGTCGACAAGAATAAAAGTGGTCAAGTTGTCAGTCTCTGGCTTGACGGCCTCGACGGTGTCCAGCCAGTGATTGCTGATTACCTGATTGAAATAGTTGCCCTGGTTTTTCACGGTGAGGATGTAGCCGTCAGGGGTATGAGCGAAATGCAGCTTCAGCGGTTTTATCCGGCCGCTCTGCTCGTTGCTCCGGATGCCGAGCAGGTGGGACTGATCCCGTGTTTGCGGGCGTCCGGTATAGAAACCGCCGCTGAACAGACTGATGGTAGCCATCGCCGGTTTGCCGTACAGCTGTTCAAGAAAGCCGACCCTGTGGTCGAACATTCTCAATGTTGCGATGAAAGATTTTTCGATATTGCCCGTCATGATGAAATCCATTTATCAAGTCGGGTTTCAGACTAAGCGGTTTTCATCTATGGCGGTTTGCATGTGTGTTGCAAGAGTTTGGTTTGAACAACGAGATGAACAATCCTGCTGGACGGGATTAGCAGGTTGCTGCTTTATTCGGGTGGTATTTTTTTATTGAATTCATGGCAATAAAAAACCGGCCATCGTCAGACTGTGTGAAAACCTAGCAATCTGCGCAGCGCTCAAAGAAA
>NZ_RCNZ01000076.1:0-57729 GCF_004307525.1 Pseudomonas sp. Sample_21
ACTTCCGGGTATTCGCTGATCGGCAACTGGAACAGCGAGATCGCACCGGCGATCAGGATCAACAGCGACAGCACCGCTGCGAAGATCGGCCGGGAAATGAAGAATTGGGAAAAATTCATCGGAGTTGTCGTCCCTTAACCGCGTGGGGTCGTAGCGGCCAGCTTCGCAGCCGAACCCGATGCGCCCTTGGCAGGGGCAACTTTGGGCAGGTTGCTGGCTTCCAGCGCTTGACGTTGTTGAGCGAGGGCGGCGAGGGTCTGCTCGCTGGCCATCGGAATCACCTCAGGGGTGACCGGTGAGCCAGGACGAACCCGTTGCAGACCCTTGACGATGATCGTGTCGTCCTTGTTCAGACCGTTGCGGACGATGCGCAGGCCTTCAATCTTCGGACCGAGTTCGACGGCGCGGTAGGCGGTCTTGTTGTCGCCATCCATCACCAGCACGAACTTCTTGCCCAGGTCAGTGCCCACGGCTTCGTCATTGATCAGCATGGCGTTGTAGGTGCCGCTGCCGACCAGTTTCAAGCGAGCGTAAAGGCCCGGGGTGTAGGTGCCGTCAGCGTTGTCGAAGACTGCGCGACCACGGATGGTGCCGGTTTTCGGATTGACCTGGTTGTCGACGAAGTTCATCTGGCCGAGGTGCGGGTTGCCGTCTTCGTTGGACAGGCCCATGTACACCGGTGTGGTGGCGCCGCGCTGACCGTTGCGGGCCAGTTGGGTGTATTTGAGGAACACGCGTTCGTCGGCGTCGAAGTAGGCGTAGACCTTGTCGGTGGAGACGACGCTGGTCAGCGCGGTGGTGTCGGCGGTAACCAGGTTGCCGGCAGTGATTTCGGCGCGGCTGACGCGGCCGCTGATCGGTGCGGTCACGCGGGTGAAGCTCAGATTCAGTTTGGCCAGGTCCAGTTGTGCCTGCAGGGCACCAACGGCGGCGCGGGCTTCTTGGGCAGCGCTGGTGCGCGAGTCGGCCAGTTCAGCGGAAATGGCGTTGCTGGTACGCAGGCGTTCGCCGCGAGCGGCTTCGTTTTCGCTGCGAGTGGCGGTGGCGCGGGCTTGAGCAACCAGAGCTTCGAGGCGGCGTACCTCAGCCTGGAACGGACGCGGGTCGATCTGGAACAGCAGGTCGCCTTTCTTGACCAGCGCGCCTTCGGTGAACGCGACCTGATCGATCTGGCCCGAAACCCGTGGGCGGATTTCAACGGTTTCCGGCGCTTCGAGGCGCCCGGTAAATTCGTCCCACTCGTTGACCGGTTGTTCCAGCACCTTGGCCACGCTGACTTTGGCAGCGGGCGGGGCACCGGCAGTCTCCGGAGTTTTGCCGCAGGCGCTCATCACCAGTACGGCCAGCATGGCCAACGGGAAGCGCAAATGTTTGAGTGATTGTTCCATGGATGCAATCCGCCGAAGTATTGAAGATGGGCGGATGATGCTCGGCGCAGGTGTGATGGCACGAATCGAATGAAGCAAAGGTAACTATCATTCGGAATGATATAAGCGCCGAGGCAGCCCTCTAGCATGCACCTTTCGTTAGGGGGCTAACAATGTGTTTTCTTGCAAATCTGTCTTGCGTGACGAGCAATGATTGAGCAAGGCCTTTGTGAGAGGGGAGTCATATATATTAAGAAACGGCCATGAAGGCCGTTTCGATCCGCTATTGCGGCTATTGATCAGTTGAAGCCTTTGCGGTTGGCACCGAAGCGATTGGGGCCAGGCTGGCTGTCTTGCGCCAGAAACACGATGTTGACGATGGGCAGCAGAATCCACCAGCCGCTGCGGTCAGTGTCGTGCATGCGCCGTACGCCAACAGCGAGGCTCGGCAACAGCATTGCCAGGTTGTACAGGCTCTGCAAGGCGCCACCGGTCTTGAGCATGGCGTCGAAAACGCTCATGACAATAGCGATGCCCATGTTGATCAGAAAAAACATCCAGTATTCACGGCGCGTGGCGCGTCCGGTGAACACGGCATATTTCTTCAGTGCCTCTACGTATGGGTTGCCGCTCGCCATGATGGGGCCACTGGCAATGGAATGCAGTGGCGCTTGAGGTGCGCCGCATTGGGGGCATGCCAGTGCCAGAGTACTTATTTCCTTGGCGCAACCACGGCAGAAAACCAGGCTCATGTTTTTTTCCCTAAAAAATGGTCAGTCGAAAGACGGGACAGATACATCCCGGTGTTTTCGTTGGTGCAGATGTCGTCGCCAACGAGAGCAGAGACTGAATGCCCGACTCTCCACTGGCGGGGCGGCGGTAATCTAATCGTTACCATAAGGTTTGTCATCGGCTCTCGGCTTTCGATTTGTGGGTCTGCGGCTAAACCCAAACCCGATCGTCACCAAATCCACTTGGGGCCAGAGGCATACGAACGCATTTCGCTCTAACATGAGCTGATATTCATGCCGTCAGCTTCTGCCACCCCCGGAACTTTCATATATGCGAGACCTGCCGCCGACCGCGACCCTGCGGGCTTTCGAAGTGGCCACCCGGCACCCGACGTTCACGGCTGCCGCTCTAGAACTGCACGTAACCCAAAGCGCCGTCAGTCACCAGCTCCGGCACCTCGAAGAACTTTGGGGCTTGCAATTGTTCGAGCGCGGCAAGGCGTTACGCCTTACAACAGCGGGGGCGACGCTGGCGCTGATCGTGCGCGAGTTTTTCATGAGCCTTGAAGCAACGCTGGAGGATCTGCGCGAGCAAAAGGACAGGGTTCGCCTGACCGTCAGCACCACCTATTCGTTCGCGTTGAAGTGGCTGCTGCCACGCTTGCCGAACCTGTCGCGCCTGCACCCGGAGCTGTTGGTGTCGCTGGACACCACGGACAAGATCATCCACTTCGCCAATGGCGAAGCCGATGTCGCAATCCGCTTGGGCAAGGGCAATTACTCCGGCCTGTATTCAGAGTTCCTGTTCGGCGAACAGGTGTTTCCCGTGGCCAGCCCCGAACTGCTGCAGCGCGTCGGCAGGCCGGGCAGTCCCGCGGAGTTGCTGCAGATGCCGTTACTTATCCGCGACGGCGCCGAGTTGGCGCCGAAATGGGAGGTGTGGTTTGAGTCCGTCGGGCTGGAGTTTTTACCGCTGCGCGAAAGCGTCAGGTTTGGCGACACCAACATGACGGTGGAAGCTGCGTTGCTCGGCCAGGGTGTGGCGCTGGTGCGCAGCGGCCATGTCGAAAACGAAATCGCCGATGGCCGTCTGGTGAGGCTGTTCGATGTGCCGTTCCCTTCGCCTTTGGCCTACTATTTCGTCTGCCCCAAAGGCATCGAAGCCCAGGCACACATTCTCAGTTTTCGTGACTGGTTGCTCAGTGAAGCATTGAAGGTGCAGAACCCCCAGCGCTGAAGCATGAGCTTTTGCTCATGCTGCAATGAGGAAACTTCGCTGTAATGCCAATGCCCGAGATGCCTAGAATGCCGCATGCCAATCCATCTCGTACTCCTCGTTCTGTTCGCCGCGCTCCTGCACGCCAGCTGGAACGCGCTACTGCGCGGCGGTACCGATCGGCTCTGGTCGATGACAATAATGTGCGTGGCCATCGCCATCGTCTGCCTCATTGCCACCTTTTTTATGGCCGCGCCTGCACCTGAGAGCTGGGGGTATGCGCTGCTCTCGGCACTGCTGCATGTCGGCTACAACCTGTTCCTGGTGCGCAGCTATCGGGTCGGCGATCTAGGGCAGATCTATCCGATTTCCCGCGGCTCGTCACCGGCGCTGATCACCCTCGGCGCCGCGCTGTTTGCCGGCGAAACCATAACCCCCGGCGAACTGCTCGGCATTGGTCTGGTGTCCGGGGGGATCATTTCGTTGGCGTTCCGAGGGCGCAGCCTGTCGGTGCCGAGCCTGCCGTATGCGCTGGGCACCGGTTGTTTCATCGCTGCCTACAGCGTGGTCGATGGCATTGGCGCCAGACTGTCGGGGGCGCCGCTGGCTTACACAGTTTGGATGAGCGCCCTGTGGGGCGTGCTGATGCCGCTGGTGTATATCGGCCTGCGCGATGCTCGCAGTCTGTTTTCCGTACGGCCCGGAATGCTCGCCGCAGTGGGCGGCGGACTGGTCTCGTTGCTGGCCTACGCAATCGTTATCTACGCCATGAACGAAGCGCCGCTGGGCGCGGTGTCGGCCTTGCGCGAAACCAGCGTGTTGTTTGCCGCATTGCTCGGCTATTTGTTCCTCGGTGAAAAGCTCACCGTCCGCAGGGTGCTGGCGTGCGTGGTCATCGCCAGCGGCGCCATCATCATCGGCTGACACAGCCCAACTGCTGAGGAGAACGTCGCATGGATAAAGTCTCGCAAGCACCGCTGATTCTGATCACCGGCGGCAGTCGCGGAGTCGGCGCCGCCACCGCCCGACTCGCTGCCGCGCAAGGCTACGACGTCGCCATCAGCTACGTCGCCAACGAGCCCGCCGCTCTTGAGGTGGTGGCGGATATCGAAGCGTTGGGGCGCAAGGGACTCGCGGTGCGTGCTGACAGTGCTGACCCCGAGCAGGTTGCTGAACTGTTCTCGGCCCTCGATCGATCGTTCATTCGGGCGTATCGACGTTCTGGTCAATAACGCTGGCGTTCTGGCAAAACAGTCACGCATGGAGGACCTGAGCTTTGAACGCATGCAACGCATCTTCGCGGTCAATGCTCTGGGACCGATCCTGTGCGCGCAGCAAGCGGTGAAGCGCATGGCTTATCGGCACGGCGGCACAGGTGGGGCAGTGATCAACGTTTCTTCTGCCTCGGCGCGCTTGGGCAGCCCGAATGAATACGTTGACTACGCAGCATCGAAAGGCGCGCTGGAAACTTTCACCATCGGCTTTGCCAAAGAAGTCGCGCGCGAGGGTATTCGGGTCAACTGCATTCGCCCGGGGCACATCTATACCGACATGCACGCCAGCGGCGGCGAGCCGGGGCGGGTGGATCGCGTGAAGGATTCGATCCCGATGGGTCGGGGCGGTCAGCCGGAAGAGGTGGCGCGGGCCATCTTGTGGCTGGCCAGCGCGGAGGCCTCGTTTGTCACCGGGACTTTTCTGGATGTGACGGGTGGCAAGTGATTCGGGTCGGGAAAGAGGCTAAAGGGCTTTCAGGGTCGAGATTCAGAGGGGGCGCCTGATCTTCCTGTTCTTGGTCAGTCAGGTCATGGGGTCAGGTCGTTCAGCCGCAGGCAAGTGCAAATGCGCTTCCATGGCGTCATGAAGGAGTCTGACGACCTCGATCACGTCGTCATTTGCCACGCGATAGAACACGATATGGCGCGGGCTCTTGACCGTTCCATGAGTGGGTTTCGCCTGCTGGCGCGAATAGATGAGGTGATAGCTGCGGAGGCCTGGTGCAAGCTCATCGCGGTCATGGCTGCCAATGCGATAAGGCTTGTCGGCCAGCGCTTGCAGCGCTGCAAGGATCAGCGCTTGGTAGCGCTGGCGGGCCTGGTCGCCGAACTGGGTATGGGAGAGTCTGAGTATGTCGACAATGTCGGCGCGCGCGGGGTTGGAAATCCGATATCGCGGCATCCTCAGTGTTTCTCGCGCGCGGGGAGGGTAGCCTCCTGGCTCAAGCCTTCAAGGTAATGTTCCAGATCCCCTTCGTTCACCTGAGTAAAACGCCCACGCTCAAGATCCATGATGCCGATCGAGGTCGCCTGACGCAGTGCCTCGATTTTGGCGGTATCTTCGGCGACGCGCTGCTCCAACAGCCGCAAGCCTTCGCGCATTACCTCACTGGCATTCTGATACCGGCCGGACTGGACAAGGTCATGAATAACCTGTTCCTGGTGAGGAGTGAGCACTACGTTTCGGGTCGCCATAATTATCTCCAGTGCTGGCCTAACCGGTACTTACGAACATTGGCATATTATGCCAATTTGCCCGTCCGGATATTGATTCGGAATCTGATTCCGACGGGGTGCGTTCTACGGTACTTCCGATAACGCACCCTAGCCGACGATAGCTAAAGACTATCCGGATCCCCAAAGAACATCTGAATCCGCGACCTCAACCACCGCTCTCCCGGGTCGTTATCCTGCGACCCACGCCAAGCCATGTGCAGTTCAAACGTACGCGTCGGCAGTGGCGGATCTTCAGCACGCAGACCGCCAGCTGCCGTCAGTGCCTCAGCCGTGTAATCCGGCACGGTCGCGACGATATCGGTGCCCGCGAGCAGCGTGCCGAGTCCGTTGAACTGCGGCACCGCCAGCACCACGTGCCGTTTGCGTCCGAGTTTTTCCAGTTCTTCATCGACGAAACCACTGAGGTCGCCAGCGAACGACACCAGTGCGTGCGGTCGGGCGCAGTAGTCGTCGAGGCTCAACGGCCCCGGCACGGTGTCGGCGCGCAGCAGCTTCGGTGCGCTGCGGCGCAGGACCTTGCGCTTGGCGTTGGCTGGCAGGTCGGTGGTGTAGCTGACGCCGATGGAAATCTCGCCGGAGGCCAGCAGGCCAGGCATCAAGATGTAGTTGACCCGCCGCACCACGAGGACGATGCCTGGTGCTTCGGCGCGCAGGCGCTTGAGCAGCATGGGCAGCAGGGCGAATTCGACGTCGTCGGATAATCCAATGCGGAACACCGACGTGCTGGTCGCCGGATCGAAATCGGCGGCACGACTGACGGCGGTCGAGATCGAATCAAGGGCGGGCGAGAGCAGGGCGAAGATTTCCACCGCGCGGGCGGACGGCTCCATGCTGCGGCCGGTGCGGACAAACAAGGGATCGTCAAACAGGCTGCGCAGGCGCGACAAGGCCGCACTGATAGCCGGTTGGCCGAGGAACAATTTTTCCGCGGCCCGAGTCACACTGCGTTCGTGCATCAATGTTTCGAACACGATCAGCAGGTTCAGGTCGACACGACGCAGGTCATTACGATTCATCTGGAGTCCTGGCAGAGTCATCAAACTTGACGAGGGCGACCATATGAGAACAATGGCCGGCATGAATCTTACGGGGAAAGGCTGGTACTCTGCACCGGAAAATTCAGCTTTACTGCGACGGTGGCAGGCCTTTTTTCATGGATTTTGCCAATGCCGCCCTTGATGCGGAATCAATGACAGGCATGTCGACTATTAATAGCCACTGATGGTCTTGGGTCCAAAGCCCAGATAGAGTTCATGGCATTAGAGGTTACTTTGACGAGGTTTGCGATGTCCCGCACGATCCGTTTTCACAAGTTTGGTCCGGCCGAGGTGCTCAAATGCGAAGAGCATGCGGCTGCTCAGCCAGGTCCTGGCGAAGTGCAGGTGCGTGTCGAGGCAATCGGCATCAGTTGGTACGACACCCTGTGGCGCCAGAATCTGGCGTCGTCCCAGGCACGTCTTCCCTCGGGCCTCGGTCATGAAATGGCTGGTGTGGTCACTGCGGTGGGCGCTGATGTCGACGACCTGTCCGTCGGCGACAAAGTGGCCAGTTTTCCCGCAGAAAGCCCGAACGACTATCCGGTGTACGGCGAGTCGATCGTCCTGCCGCGCACCGCGCTGACCCGTTATCCCGATGTGCTCAGCCCGATCGAAGCGAGCGTGCATTACACGCCGCTGCTGATCGCCTACTTCGCTTATGCCGATCTGGCACGGGTCAAACCCGGTCAATTTGCGCTGGTGACTGACGCCAGCCACTGCGCCGGCCCGTCGTTTGTGCAATTGGGCAAAGCGCTGGGTGTGCGAGTGATCGCCGCGACCAAATCGGCGGAGGAGCGGGAGTACCTGCTGTCCCTCGGTGCGGAGAAGGTCATCGTCACCGAAGAGGAAGATCTGTTGATGCGCATCAACAAGATCACCGACAACCGCGGCGTCGATGTGGTGTTCGATGGTCTTGGCGGCCCGCAGATGTCATTGCTCGGCGATGTGCTGGCACCACGCGGCAGTCTGGTGCTGTACGGCTTGCAAGGTGGTAACCAGACCCCGTTCCCGGCGTGTGCGGCGTTTCAGAAGAACATCCAGTTCTTTGTGCACTGCATCGGCAACTTCACCGGCAAGCCGGAGCTGGGCATTGTCCAGGACCACGTCGCTCTGCAGCGTGCTTTGCGTGACATCAACCAGTTGACCGCTGACCGCGTGCTCCTGCCGCTCAAGACGCGTGTATTCCCGTTCAACGAGTTCGTCGAAGCGCATCGCTACATGGACGAATGCCCATGCCGCGAGCGAGTGGCCCTGCAAGTGGAAACCGCGTAAATCCGCTCATCAGAGTCCGTGGCCGCCACGGACTCTTTTCTGTTTAGATCCTCCGCTGTCAGTAAACCCTTCCCGATATCGAAGCATCGGCCCTTCAGCAACTGAACTGGTTTTTGCCTTCGATCTGTATCTTCTAATCACACTATAAGCACTGATAATTGAATGATTACTTTCATCTCAAGGAATGAGCTATGGCTGTGCATTCAATTTGTCCAAGGCAATATCAAATGGCTGGCTCGGCTGGCTTCGTCAATTTCTGTTTAATTGCTGTAGGGCGTTTCGGAAGTTGCTTCTCCTTTTCTTGTAATGATTTGTCGTGGGACGTTGTAGGAAGTTTCCTCAGATCATTTGCGAATGGCGAAAGCCCAATGAATACGGGTGGTTGAACGTGGCGCTTGGCATCTGGATGGCTTTATTCAGGTGAAGTGTTTCAAATAACTACAACTTTGTAAGTGTTAGCATTTCAGCGTCTATTACTTATTGATCCAATTGCCGCGCGCCCATTGTCATGTCTGCGCGGCATGAAACTTTTGATACCGGGTAAATACCGATGAGCACGATCCATGATCAGGCAATGAACTATGTCTATCAGCAAGTATTGCAGCGTCTGCTGAGTTTCTTTTCCCGAGCCGAGCGTACGGCATTGCAGTTGTTGATACAGCGCCTGGTGGTGGCCGCAGGCGGCATGGAAAACATTGGGCAATTCAAGGTGCTGGTGCCTCAGTCCGGCCTGCGTGACGGCTGCTACACCCTGGCCTTGCTCCGGGCTGCGCAGTTGACCATTGCCGGACGTGCTCCGGCAACCTTCCAGTTGCGTGTGGCTTCCCTGCGCTGGAGTGGCGACAGCCCGCTCGCCCTGCAAAACCTGCATCGCAGCTACAGCGCGCTGTTTCTTTATGACGATCCGCGGGTCGAGGTGCTGATGGTGGATAACCGCGAAGTGCTGCCGTTCGACCATCGCACGCCTGTGAGCAACGAAGGGCGTGAGGCCAGTCGCGTCAATCTGCTGCTGGTCGGGCACTGTCGCACCTGGCTGGAAACGCCTGAATTATGGGATGACGCCTATCTGGCGACGGCCGAGTACTACAGCCAGATCGCCCGCTGGAACAATGGTGTCGACGCCATGATCAGCACTGAAACCAAAGGCAGTCAGCAGCATTTCCTCGAAGGCCTGAACCGTGCAATGCAGCGAGTGGCAATAACCGGTCCAGAACTGGTCAATGCCGGATTCGAAGCGCTTTTTCCGCTGCTCGACGGGCTCGGTGATGATTTTTACCGCGAGCTGCGCGCAGATGATGACCGGATAGCGTGGCGCCCGGAAGGTGAGTTCGAAGCCTGCCGGCGCACCAGTTTTATCGATATCAACGACATGATGGTCGGCAAAATCGAGGATCGCTGGCCGCTGCTGGGCGAATTTCTCGGTTATGAACCTGACGACCTGGCGCTGTACCAGGGCGAAGCGGTATTCGCTGACCCTCTGATCTCGGCGCACGTGCGAGGTTTGTACGCACGCTTCATCGAGGGGCGCGCCTATGAGGCGGGTATCGACGATTATGTTCGTCACACGCTGGCCGACATGCGGCGAAAACAGGTCGCCGAATCTGTCTGCGAGCACTTGCTGGCCAGCTATGACAATGCCGGCGGGCCAGAGCAGCTGCGGGCGCTTGCCGAGGATTACCTCATCAATGGTTTCGGATTGAGCGAAACGCAGCTGGTGTGCCTGCTGTTTGCACCGTTCATCGACAACGGCAAAGGTCTCGAGCGGTTCCTGCGCAACTGTCATCCCGGCATGCTGGTCGCGATGCCTGACCTGCACCGCGCCATGCAAGGCTTGCACGCGCCGGAGCAGGTTTTGAAGTGGATAACGGAAGTGAGCGGGTTGCCGGTCAGGTTGGTGATCCGCCTCTATGCGACGGGCCCTGTGCAGATTCATGCGCCCACGCAATTAGCCTCGGAGAGCGCGTCTGAGGATCAGGCGGGTTCGGCCTCGTCATTCGAGCGGTCGACGGAACGCTGACGGTGAGCCGGAGCCTGAGTTGTGAACCGATATCTACGGAAATGAGGGTGTGAAAAGCGCGCGGGACAACGACTTTGTTTATCAGGCAGTTTATCGATATCTGACCACGCTGATTGATGACGCCGGAGGTGGTACGGCGGTACGCATGCCTTCCTTGCGACAACTGGCGGATCGACTGAATGTCTCCATTTCAACGGTGCAGTACGCCTATTCGCTTCTGGAGAAGGAAGGTCGAGTCTATTCGATAGCCAAGTCAGGGTATTACGCGCAAGCGCTGTTCAGCATGGATGCGCCCGGCAACGGCAATGATCTGCTGGAGACCGTGTACGTCAACGCCAGACGTCCCGGAATGTGTGTGTTGAGCGCCGACGAACCGGCCTCGCTGCAACCGCTGGACAGTCCGTTGTTGACGTTGGAACGTGAGCTTCTGCGCCAATATCCGCGTCAGCTACAGACATTCGTGCAACCTTGCGGAGAGCTGGAGTTGCGGGTTGCCCTGGCAGCGCGGTACACGAGTTCGACAGAGCATTTCTGGCATGCCGATGACATCTATATCGGTGCTGATCTGCGCGGGGTCCTGGAAATTCTGATTTCGGTGCTCGAATTGCGTCACGCCAGCGTAATTGTCGAATCACCGTGCGACTGGGTGATATTGCGTCTGCTCGAGTCGTGCGGGGTGCGCGTGATCGAATGGCCATTGCTGGCCGAAGGCGTGCTTGATCTGTCGGTACTGCAATCGCTGCTGGAGAACGAGCCAGTACGTCTGGTTCTTTTGTCTTCAGTGCTGAGCATGCCCCACGGCAAGGGTTTCACCCATGAGCGTCAGCAGGCCGCCGCGCAGTTGCTCAATCAACATGGCGTCTGGGTACTGGAAAACGACTGCTACAGCGAGCTTGACGAGCGCAATGATTCACAGCGTTTGCGCAGTTGGCTTGATCCTGAGCGTCTGCTGGTGTTTTCCACTTTCGAGAAATTCATCGGCGCTGAAGCGCCATTCGGCTTTGTCCTGTCGCGTCATTGGCGTGAGGCGCTGCAACGCCATTTTCTGCTGCGCGCATTTCGCTTGTCGCCAATCCGCCAAAAGGCGATTGCCCGGTTGTTGAATGGCGGGCGGCTTGATCAGCATTTATCTGTGCTGCGGCGAATGCTGGGTGAGCGGCGAGCCGTGTTGATCCAGGTTCTGCACGAACGTTTGGGCGATACGCTGCAGATAGTCGAGCCGCAGGGCGGGGCGACGGTGTGGGTGCGTTCGTTACGGCCGGTCGACATGGCGAATGTGTTCCGTCGCCTGCTCAAGCAACAGATCATCGTGGCCCCCGGCGAGCTGTTCAGCCTGCAAGGTCTGCATGCGGATCATCTGCGGATAAGCGCGTTGCACCACGGCGAGCGGGATCTGCCGAGTGTCATCGGCTTGCTCGGTGATGCCTTGCGCCTGTCGCCCGGTCAATAACGTTAAAAAACATCGGGCGAGTTTCGGATACATCCCGTCGCACAGTGGTCAAACTGCCAGTAAACTGCGCTGCATTTCCTGAACCACTCCGATTTCAGAGGTTTTTGCATGACACTCAGTCCTTTTGCGGGCAAACCGGCACCGGCAGAACTGTTGGTCGATATCCCGCGACTGGTTACGGCCTATTACACCGGCCAGCCTGATGCATCGATATCTACCCAGCGAGTGGCGTTCGGCACCTCCGGCCACCGCGGCAGTTCGTTCGATTTGAGTTTCAACGAATGGCATGTTCTGGCCATCAGCCAGGCGATCTGCCTGTATCGCGAAGCCCAGGGCATCACCGGCCCGCTGTTCGTCGGCATCGACACCCATGCATTGTCGACCCCGGCCGGCGCCAGCGCGCTGGAAGTCCTCGCCGCCAACGGCGTCACCGTGATGATCGCCGAAGGCGATGAGTACACGCCGACCCCGGCAGTTTCTCACGCCATTCTCTGCTACAACCGCGGCCGTACCTCTGGCCTGGCGGACGGTATCGTCATCACGCCGTCGCACAACCCGCCACAGAGCGGTGGCTACAAATACAACCCAACCAACGGTGGCCCGGCCGATACCCACATCACCAAGTGGATCGAAGCCAAGGCCAACGAGCTGCTGGCGAACAAACTGGCCGGGGTCAAACGCATCAGCTACGAGCAAGCGCTCAAGGCCAGCACGACCCATCGTCACGATTACTTGAACACCTATGTCGCCGACCTGATCAACGTCATCGACTTCGATGCCATCCGCGACGCCAAGCTGCGTCTGGGTGTCGATCCGTTGGGCGGAGCAGGGGTGCGCTACTGGTCGGCCATCGCCGAACACTACCGTCTCGACCTGGAAGTGGTGAATAAACAGGTCGATTCAACGTTCCGTTTCATGACCGTCGATTGGGACGGCCAAATCCGTATGGACCCATCGTCCAGCCACGCGATGCAGGGCCTGATTGGCCTGAAAGAGCGTTTCGACGTGGCATTCGCCTGCGATCCGGACCACGACCGCCACGGTATCGTCACGCCGTCCGGTGGTTTGCTCGCGCCGAACAACTATCTGGCGGTATCCATCGACTACCTGTTCCAGAACCGTCCGCAATGGCGCGCTGATGCCGCTGTCGGCAAAACCGTGGTCAGCAGCGGTTTGATCGACCGCGTGGCCAAGCGCCTGGGCCGTCGCCTGTACGAAGTGCCGGTCGGTTTCAAATGGTTCGCCGACGGTCTGTTCGATGGCTCGCTGGGTTTTGGCGGTGAAGAGAGTGCTGGCGCCTCGTTCCTGCGCAAGGACGGCGGTGTATGGAGCACTGACAAGGACGGCTTGATTCCAGCCTTGCTCGCCGCCGAAATGACCGCGCGCACCGGGCGCGATCCAAGCCAGGCCTACCGCGCGCTGACCGACGAACTGGGCGAACCGTTCTCGGTACGCGTCGACGCCAAGGCCAACCCTGAGCAGAAGGCACTGCTGAGCAAGCTGGCGCCGGAACAGGTCACCTCGACCGAGCTGGCGGGCGAAAAGATTCAGAGCATCCTCAGCCATGCACCGGGCAACGATCAGGCCATCGGCGGTCTGAAAGTCATGACCGAGAACGGCTGGTTCGCCGCGCGTCCGTCGGGCACTGAGGACATCTACAAGATCTACGCCGAAAGCTTCCTCGGCGATGACCACCTCAAGCAACTGGTGGCCGAAGCGCAAACGTTGGTGGATGGCGCTATTTCCACTAAGTGATGCGCACATGAAAAAGGGCAACCGTAATGGTTGCCCTTTTTTATTGCCTTCAGATCAAGCCAGGTCGACCAGTACGATCTCGCTGTCCTCGATCGCCGTGACCGTCAGCACTTGCTCATGGGCCACCGCCACACCGTCACGCGCTTGGGCACGCAAGCCATTGACTTCGATCACGCCGGTGGCCGGAACCAGATAGGCGCGACGCCCTTCGTCGAGCCGATATTCGGCGGTTTCACCGGCCTTGATGTTCGCCGCCACCAGACGTGCATTGGCACGAATGTGCAGGCTCTCATCGTCGCCGTCCTTGCCGCTGGCCAGCGTCACAAAACCTTCGCGCTCGCCTTTAGGAAACGGCTTGGCGCCCCACGACGGCGGCGCACCGGTTTCGGTCGGCAGAATCCAGATCTGGAAGATCTTGGTTTCCTTGTCTTCCAGGTTGTATTCGCTGTGAGCGATGCCGGTGCCGGCGCTCATCACTTGCACGTCGCCAGCTTCGGTGCGGCCCTTGTTGCCGAGGTTGTCCTGGTGCGTGATGGCACCTTCTCGCACGTAAGTGATGATTTCCATGTCGCGGTGCGGATGCTGCGGGAAACCGGTACCTGCGGCGATGATGTCGTCGTTCCACACGCGCAGGTTGCCCCAGCTCATCCGCTGCGGATCGTAGTATTCGGCAAAGGAAAAGTGGTGATGCGCGTCCAGCCAGCCATGATGGGCGCCGCCCAGCGAGCTGAAGGGTCTGAGTTCAAGCATGATCGTCTCCTAATAAGGGTCGTCAGGGGGCGGGCCCCGTGGTTGATGACGACGATCATCTATCAAGCAATCATCGATAAAAAGCGCAAAAACTGCCGCATCATGATCAGGTTATTTGATAGGAAGGCGCCTCGAAATCGTCTCATCCGACTTTCAATTCGTCGCCTAAACCGATGACCTGTAAGCATTTCGCTAGAACTGGACGGCAAATCCAGACACCATAGCCGCCACAGCCTCACACCCTGGAGTCCGTCAGCGTGGCGCAACACATTCCCGATCTTCCCCCTGAACTTCGTCCACTGGCCGAGATGCCCTGGTTCAAACGTCTGGCCGCGCGATTCTTTGGTCACGGGTTGACCAAGCTGCGCGCCCAGCACCGGGCGTCGTGGCTGCACGGGCAAGCCGACGGATTTCGCAGTGGCCACACCGCTGGCGTCGAATACGGTTTCAAGGAGGGCAAGCTTGAGGGGTTGGAGGAAGGCCGCCAGGTTCTGCTGATTCGCGACAGCCGCAACACCGAACATCGGCCGCCCAGCGTCGATAACCACCTGTTCGATGACTGGCGCTTGCCGCTGACGGCGGAACTGAAGAAGCGCATCAAGGCTGACGTCGCCCGTTTGCTTCCGGCTCACGCCCAGCCCAGCGCTGCGCAGTGGAAGATGATCTTCAGCGATACGCCGTCCACCTCGGTGGTGGCCGGTGCCGGCGCCGGCAAGTCGACCACGCTGGTACTGCGCATTCTGTTGCTCAGCCATTATCTGGGTTTTGAGCTGGATTCGATGACCGTGGTGACCTTCACCCGCGAATCGCGTAAGGACTTCATCAACAAACTCATCGAAATCTTTACGCTGTGGGGGCAGCCGCTGAACCTCAAGCAGGCCCGCGAACTGGTCAGAACCTTCCACTCACGCATCCTGCCGATGGTCCGCAGCCTGCCGGGTTTCGAGCGTTTGCAGGCCTTCGAGAACCTCAGCGATCGCCCGCAAAGCGGCGCAGAGGAAGTCGACAGCAATCCGTTTGACCTGCGCATCAATGACGCGCAGCGCCAGCAACTTAATGCTTGTTATCACCGGCTGTTCAACGACGATGAGCGTTTCCGCCAGTTGATCCAGCCGCTGTCCCGCGCGGGTTTGCAATTAAAGGAACTGGAACGCGATCACCCCGATGTGCAGAAACGCATGGCGGTCACCGAACTGGCGGCCAAGCGCGATGAAGAACTCTGCGATGTGATTGAAGATTTATGGTTTCGTGCAGGGGCGTGGCCCATCAAAGGCATCGAACCGAATCGGCAGGCCTTCGAAATCAATGGTTCGAAGTTCCACGCTCATGGCTATATTCCCAGCCTCGATGCCTGGATGGTGCTCGGCTTTGATCCCAGGGAAAACGCCCAGCTGACCCGACCCAACGCCAAGCTGAGTGTCCGTGCAGAGTGGGCGGTCAAGCGCACCCTGTTTCAAGCTTTCTGCCGTAAGCCATTGATATGGCTAGATAGTTACGAGTCATCCAGGCGCGTTCTTTCGACGTTGGCCGGAGATGCCAGCGCCGGTCCCGGCTTTGATTACAAGGTCAAAGGCGAGCTGGCATCGGCGCCATTGCTGGATTGTTTTGTCGCCGCAGCAGGCTTTATCGAAAACCTCGGCCTGGATGTACCAGACGCGGTCAGTCGGATGAGCTTCGCCAAGGACGACCCTGATCGTTTTTTCTTTGAAGCCCTGGGCCTGTTCTGGCGCGCATTTGAAGATCACCTGCTGGACCAGAAACCGCCAGTGATGACCTACAACCGCATGTTCGCGCTGTTCAGCGAGCACTCGCCGGAAAACCTCAAGCTGCTCAGCGATGAGTTGCTGCGGCCTATGGCGCATTTGATGATCGATGAGTTCCAGGACGTATCGCCGCAGATCGTTTCGTGGATTCGCGCCAGCCTCAATGAAATCCGCAGCCGTGGCCCGGCCATGCACGTTGGGCGAGGGGCGCAGCGTTCGTCGCTATTGTGTGTTGGCGATGACTGGCAGTCGATTTACGGTTGGCGCGGCAGCTCACCGAGCTACTTCATGGAGTTCAACAAGGAATTTCCTTCACCGAGCACCACAAGAGTGATGCTCAGTGACAACTATCGCAGCCATCAGCACATCATCGACGCCGCCGAACACATTGTCCGTGCAGCGCCGGCAATCGCAGGCAAGAAGGCCAAGGCCAGTGGTGAGCCCAAGCCGCTTCACCCGGTCAATGTGCTTGAGCGGGATGATGAAGCATTGGGTCAGCGCTTGGCCGAGCATTATCGGCGCGGCGATTCAATCTTGATGCTTTATCGAAAAAGCAGCGATAAGTTATTGATAGAGCAGCATATTCAGCCTGTACTTAATGTAGATTCGAGCTTGCCCTTTGACACGCGGCGGCTGAAGCAACTGACCTATCACAGCGCCAAAGGCTTGCAGGCTGACGCAGTATTTCTGCTGGGTGATTGCCAGCATCTGACCAGTTCTCCGTACAAGAATCAGGTCTATCGCATGGCGGGATTGGGCAAAAGCGGCGACAGCGAGCCTTATGACACTGCGCAAAAGGACGAAATCCTGCGCCTTGCCTACGTCGGTATCACACGCGCCGTCAGCCATTGCTATTGGTACGTCGAACCGCAGGACAGCCAGGCGGTAAACATGCCGAGGGCGTCGGATCGAGTCGCCAAGGGCAAACCCTTCTTCGTCGACCATCGACGCGAAAAGGAAAAGACCAGCGCCTGACCCATAAAAAGCCCGCATCGCTGCGGGCTTTTTGTTTTAAATCAGGTGTTTATGCGTAGTTCTTGAGAGATTCCGGAGGAGTGAAGGCTTCCAGCTCATCCTCGATGGCTTCGATCATGCGCTCGACGTCCGCCGCGTTCATCACCGTTGCGCAGGGAATGCCGGCGATGGCAATCATGGTCTCGCCGCTGGCACGGTCGAACAGACGGGCGATCATGCTGCCCGGCGCATCCATCGTCGCCTCGAAACCCATGGGATGAAAATGCCAGCGCATCAGCTGGCAAGCGTTTGGAAAGGTGACTTTGCTGAACCCTTTATTCATGGTGTTGCCCGCCTGCTTCATCGAGCGCTTCCTTTTGCTCATGTTAGGTGGGAAGAGCCTTCATTGGCTCAACCAGTGCTTGAGCTTTAAAAGTAGCATCCGTGTGTGAAAAAACTGTGAGTTTTTTCAGTCCGTTTAGCGATTGATTCGCATTTTTTGATGTAAGTCACTGGCTCATCGATTATCGCCAAAACGCCACCATGGATTTTTTATTGAAGCGGCAGAGGAAGTTGGGCAAGCTCGGTTCTTTTTCGCCGAGCCGCTTATGCACGCCGATGACGACGGTCCAGAACAGACCCAGGCCACGGCCGCCACGGTCATGCGCTATCACCTGAGCTGGAAACACCGGGATCTGGACAGCGTCATGGCGCTTTATCACGCCGAGATCCAGTACAACGATTTCTTTCAGAACCGGGTGCTCGGTCTGGATGAGTTGCGCGAATACGTGCGCGTGAGCATGCCGCGAGAATCCGACGAACTGCTCGAACATTGCGACCGAATCCGGGTGGATGGCAACACCGCGTTCATTCAGTACGAGGTGACCTTGCGCGGCGGCGACGGCCTGGTGTCGTTTCGCTCCAGCGAAGCGATCACGGTCAAGGACGGCTTGATCTGGCGCGTCAACGAGTACGCCTCGCTGGTGCGTACTCAAGCCGACGGCAGTTCGGCACAGAGTCAGCGTCCGGCGGTCAGTCGGCTGGGTCTGTCACCGCGGCAGCTGAGTTTCATGGCCGAAGACCTGCAGCAGTATTTCGAAAAGCAGCAGCCCTATCTGGACCCTGAGCTTGACCTGCAACGGGTGGCGAAGGAGTGCGGGTACAGCCGTAATCAGATCTCCTATCTGCTCAATCAGGTGCTCGGGCAAAGCTTTTATCGCTACGTCAATCAGGCGCGCCTGCAGCATTTGCTGCGTGCGCTGGACAGCGCCACGCCGCCGTTGCGCGTCGACGAGCTGGCGTTTGCCGCCGGCTTCAATTCGTTGTCAGCGTTCTATAAATGCTTTCGCGAACACACCGGCCAGTCGCCCAAGGCCTACGCCAAACAAATTTCTCTGCGGGCACGCGCGCAAGACATCCACTGAAGGCAGCCACTAGGATCGACGCCATCGAAGGTTTTCAGTGGCGGAGTCTGGCATGTCGGCGTGGCGCACGATCAGTTTGTGGATGGATCAGCTCGATGAACCGCTGCTGGCGCGGCCTGCGCTTGAGCGTGACCTGGATGTCGACGTGGCCATCATCGGCGCCGGTTACACCGGACTGTGGACGGCGTACTACCTGAAAAAACAGGCGCCCGGCCTGGATATCGCCATCGTCGAGGCGCAAACCGCCGGGTTCGGTGCATCCGGACGCAATGGCGGCTGGCTGATGGGTAATTTGCTGGGCGAAGATCGCTTGCTCGCAGGCTTATCGCCGCTGCAACGCAGGGCGTCGTTCGATCTGCTGCACAGCATCCCCGATGAAGTGGAGATCGTCCTCGAACGCGAAGGCATCGACTGCGATTACCGTAAGGGCGGGGTGCTTTATTGTGCCGCGCGCTACCCAGAGCAGGAAGCCGTTCTGCGTGATTACCTGAGCAAGCTGCACGCCCAAGGCCTTACCGATAACGACTACCGCTGGCTCAGTCCCGAGCAGTTGGCCCAGCAGATCCGCGTGGCCAAGCCCTACGGCGGCATCTTCGCTCCCCATGTCGCGACCATTCACCCGGCGAAACTGGTCCGTGGTCTGGCGCGGACCGTGCAGAACATGGGCGTGAAAATCTACGAAAACAGCCCGGTCACTCACTGGCAACCCGGCAGTCTGCGTACCGCCAAGGCCAGCGTGCGCAGCCGTTGGATCGTCCCGGCGGTGGAAGGTTATTCGGTGACCTTGCCACCACTTGGTCGTTATCAATTGCCGGTGCAAAGCCTGATTGTCGCCACGGAACCGCTGTCCGCTGCGACCTGGGACGAAATCGGCCTCAATCGCGGCCAGGCCTTCAGTGAATTCAGCCGCCAGGTCACCTACGGCCAGCGCAGTGCCGACAATCGTCTGATCTTCGGCGCCCGTGGCGGGTATCAGTTCGCCGGCAAGCTGCGCCATGACTTCAACCTCACCCGCGATGAAGTCGAGTTGCGCCGCTATCTGTTCGGCGAACTGTTCCCGCAGCTGAAAAATGTGCAGATCACCCATGCCTGGGGCGGCAACCTTGGCATGTCGCGGCATTTCAAGCCGCACATGCTTTGCGACCGCGCCAACGGCATCGCGCTATCGGGCGGTTATGGCGGTGAGGGCGTCGGGGCCAGCAATCTCGGCGGCCGGACGCTGGCCGATCTGATTCTTGAGCGCGACAGCGAGCTGACCCAACAACCGTGGGTCCTGCCCGACGGTGGCATTCATGCGCTGCGTGCCTGGGAGCCAGAGCCATGTCGCTGGCTCGGCTACAACGCGATCATCAAAAGTTTCGTGCACGAAGACCAGACCCTGGCCAATCCCGCGACCGCGCCCTGGCGGCGCAAGCTCGCCAGCCGGGTTGCCGGGTTCATGGAAGGTTTCATGCACTGAACGTCGTTTCCCTCAATAAACAGGTCACGCCATGAGCATCACCCAATTCAAGAACACCGCCGCGCTTGAGCTCGAAGAATCCAACCCGGTCGTCGTGCCCCTCGGCGAACCCGTCGCAATTGCCTCGACCACCAGCGTCGAGCGCGACGACGGTGTCGAAACCGGCGTCTGGGAATGCACCCCGGGCCGCTGGCGGCGGCAGATCACCGCGCAGGAGTTCTGCCATTTCATTTCCGGGCGCTGCACCTTCACCCCCGACGGTGGCGGCGAAACCCTGCACATACAAGGCGGCGACGCACTGATGTTGCCTGCCAACACGCTCGGGATCTGGGATATCCAGGAAACCGTGCGCAAGAGCTACGTGCTGATTTTCTGATTGTTTGATCCTTTGATTGCCTGCCAACAAAAAAAGCCCATACAGGAATCGCCCCATGATCCAGAAAACCCTCGCATTGGCGCCGCTGTTGCTGGCCGCTTCCGTCAGTCACGCGGCCGAGACGGTCAAGGTCTACAACTGGTCCGACTACATCGCCCCGGACACCACGAAGAATTTCCAGAAAGACACGGGCATCGGCGTCACCTACGACGTTTACGACAGCAACGAAACCCTCGACGGCAAGCTGATGACCGGTAAATCCGGTTACGACGTGGTTTTTCCGTCGAACCACTTCATGGCGCGGCAGGTTCAGGGTGGGGCGCTGAAGAAACTCGACAAGAGTCAGTTGCCGAACTGGAAGAATCTCAATCCAGCGCTGCTTAAGGCCCTGCAGACCAACGACCCGAACAACGAACACGGTTTCCCTTATCTGTGGGGCAGCACCGGTATCGGCTACAACATTGCCAAGGTCAAAGCGGTGCTGGGCGACAACGCGCCGGTGGATTCCTGGGATCTGATCTTCAAACCCGAATACATGGAAAAACTGCAGAAGTGCGGCGTGGCGATCCTCGACAACGGCCCGGAACTGCTCCCGGCGGCCCTCAACTATCTGGGCCTGCCGCACCACAGCAAAAATCCCGAAGACTACAAAAAAGCCGAAGCCCTGTTGATGAAAGTGCGGCCCTACGTCAGCTACTTCCATTCTTCGAAGTACACCAGTGATTTGGCCAACGGCGACATCTGCGTAGCGGTGGGCTTTTCCGGCGACATCCTGCAAGCGGAGAACCGCGCCAAGGAAGCCAAGAACGGCGTCGAGATCGGTTATGCGATTCCCAAGGAAGGCGCGGCGATCTGGTTCGACATGGTCGCCATGCCCGTCGACGCACCGGACGAGAAGGCCGGCTATGCTTTCATGAACTACCTGCTGCGCCCCGATGTCATGGCCGGCATCAGCAACTACGTGCATTACGCCAATGGCAACGAACAAGCCGACAAACTGATCGACCCGGCGATCAAGAACGACACCAAGGTTTACCCGAGCGCGGAAATGATGGGCAAGCTGTTCGCGCTGGAAGCGATGCCGCTTAATATCGACCGGATCCGGACACGGGTGTGGAACAAGATTCGCACCGGTAGCTGAACCTCCGTCCTCTGTAGGAGCTGACGAGTGCAACGAGGCTGCGATCTCTTGATCTTAAAAAGGTCAAAGTCAAAAGATCGCAGCCTCGTTGCACTCGTCAGCTCCTACAGTCCGAATAACGTCATAGAGTTGATATCAAAGCACTGGCACCGCTGACGGAAAGTGTGACTTGCCCAACAAATTCAAACTTAGCGATATTTAATATTTAAATAGAAAATCGTCAGACAATTTCCACCCTCATCGCAACTAAAAACAATCTTTCCTCCCCGCGCGCTTTGTTTACGGCAGTTTCCTGATATAGCCAAATTGGATCGCAAAAAAACTCTTTACGACAGATTTCCAATTGTGTCAGGTTCGTTACGCCTCCATTGGGCGAGTGATAGGACGATCTCGCCAAAGATCGTCCTGTCGGACAAAAACTGTTCCATTGCTAAACAAGGAAGTGTGTTTATGTCGAAAGTTAAAACCAATGCTGTTGATTCCGCCGAACAAGCTTTCCAGCTGGCTGCCTTCAGCTCGGCGTACAACCAGATCAATAGCTTCAGCCATCAGTACGACCGCGGCGGCAACCTCACGGTCAATGGCAAACCCTCGTACACCGTCGACCAGGCGGCTACGCAACTGCTGCGTGACGGCGCTGCCTACCAGGACAAGGACGGCAGCGGCAAGATCGAACTGACCTACACGTTCCTGACCTCGGCCTCGAACAGCACGATGAACAAGCACGGCATCAGCGGGTTCAGTCAGTTCAGCGCACAGCAGCAGGCGCAGGCCAAGCTCGCCATGCAGTCCTGGGCCGACGTGGCCAATGTCACCTTCACCGAGAGAGCCTCGGGCGGCGACGGGCACATGACCTTCGGTAACTACAGCGGTGGCCAGGATGGCGCTGCGGCGTTTGCCTATCTGCCGGGAACCGGCGCTGGTTATGACGGCACCTCGTGGTACTTGATCAACAGCGGTTACACGCAGAACAAGAACCCGGAACTGAACAACTACGGTCGTCAGACCCTGACCCACGAAATCGGCCATACCCTTGGCCTTGCGCACCCCGGCGACTACAACGCCGGCAACGGCAACCCGACCTACAACGATGCGACTTATGGCCAGGACACCCGTGGCTACAGCGTCATGAGTTACTGGAGCGAGAGCAACACCAACCAGAACTTCAGCAAGGCCGGCGTCGAAGCCTATTCGTCCGGCCCGCTGATGGATGACATCGCCGCAATCCAGAAGCTCTACGGCGCCAACACCACGACCCGCACCGGCGACACCACCTACGGCTTCAACTCCAATACCGGTCGCGACTTCCTCAGCGCTTCGTCGTCGAGCGACAAAGTGGTGTTCTCGGTCTGGGATGCCGGCGGC
Source organism: Pseudomonas sp. Sample_21 (assembly GCF_004307525.1). Lineage (NCBI taxonomy): Bacteria > Pseudomonadati > Pseudomonadota > Gammaproteobacteria > Pseudomonadales > Pseudomonadaceae > Pseudomonas > Pseudomonas sp. Sample_21. Next base: position 22,588 of record NZ_RCNZ01000076.1, read on the forward strand.
AAGGACACCCTGGATTTCTCCGGTTTCACCCAGAACCAGAAGATCAACCTCAATAGCGCTTCGTTCTCCGACGTTGGCGGCATGGTCGGCAACGTGTCGATCGCCAAGGGCGCAGTCATCGAGAACGCGATTGGTGGTTCGGGCAGCGATCTGTTGATCGGTAACAGCGTGGCCAACGAACTGAAGGGTGGTGCCGGCAACGACATCCTGTACGGCGCTGGCGGTGCCGACAAACTGTGGGGCGGCGCCGGTTCGGACACTTTCGTGTTCGCCGCCAGTTCGGACTCCAAGCCGGGGGCGATCGATCAGATTCTCGATTTCGTCAGCGGTCTGGACAAAATCGACCTGACCGGCATCACCAACGGCGCGGGCCTGCACTTCGTCAACAGCTTCACCGGTTCGGCCGGCGACGCAGTGTTGACCTCGTCGGGTGGCAACAGCCTGTTGTCGGTGGATTTCTCCGGGCATGGCGTGGCTGACTTTATCGTCAGCACCGTGGGCCAGGCAGCGACCAGCGACATCGTCGCGTGATGTGAAAGGAAAGCGGCGCCTGGTGCGTCGCTTTCTTCGCTTGCATCGGCCTGATCGCCGAGCAAGGCTACGAGCGGAAGTGAAGTTTCCTATGACTCGATACGTTTTAACTGACACGACGATGGCATGGCTGATGGCAGTCACGCTGATGATGACCGGAGCGACAAGCATGGCGAGCAGCCTCAGACTCGAAGAACCCTCGGCATTCGCCGGGCGCTGGCAGGCCACTTTGACCGGTCACAGCGACACACCCGAAACGCGGTCGCTGCAAGACAAGCCCTCGAACACTTGCCTGGTCGAGCTTGCGCCGAACCAGACTTTGGGCGAGGGCACTGAATGTCTGGCCGCGTGGTTGGGCGAAGCGCCAATCGGCTGGTTTCCAGAGCCCGATGGCATTTCCATCACCGGCAAGGAAGGTTCGAGGATCGCCTTCTTCAGCCGCCAGCGTGATGGCATTTATACAAAGGCCTTGAGCGCCGAACTGGTTATTACGTTAGAGCGCGCAGCGCAGTAGGCAATGGTTGTCGAGTGAAGGAAAGTTGATATAAGCCAGTGGTCGTGCGTTATAAGCGCGACATCGGGTCAAGTTGTTATGAAATTGTAAGCGCTACTTGCAAGTTATCTTTGGCAGGCAGGCGGAATATCAATGGAATGCTCGTCCGGTAATGACGAGGCATGAATTCAGGAAGAATCAATGAAGATGGCGAAGTCTCCTGCCACCGCTCCGTTAATCAAGGCATTGGGCGACTATAAAAGCATTCTGATCAGCGTCGGTTGTTTCACCGCGCTGATCAACGTGCTGATGCTGGTGCCGTCGATCTACATGCTGCAAGTTTACGACCGGGTGCTGTCGTCACAGAACGAAACCACCCTGGCAATGCTGTCGTTGATGGTGGTCGGTTTCTTCGCCTTTATCGGCCTGCTGGAAGTGATCCGCAGCTTTATCGTCATCCGCATCGGCAGCCAGCTGGAGCGTCGTTTCAATCTGCGCGTCTATCAGGCCGCGTTCGAGCGCAACCTGTTCAAGGGCGAAGGCAACGCCGGGCAGTCGCTGGGCGACCTGACCCACATTCGCCAGTTCGTCACCGGCCCGGCGCTGTTCGCCTTCTTCGATGCGCCGTGGTTCCCGGTTTATCTGTTTGTCATTTACCTGTTCAACGTCTGGCTCGGCGTGTTGGCCACGGCGGGCGCGTTGCTGCTGATCGCGCTGGCGTGCCTCAACGAATACATGACCAAAGAGCCCCTCGGCGAGGCCGCCGGTTTTTCCCAGCAGTCCAGCCAGTTGGCCACCAGCCACTTGCACAACGCCGAAACCATTCAGGCGATGGGCATGCTCGGCTCGCTGCGCAAGCGCTGGTTCGGGGTGCATTCGCGCTTTCTCGGCTTGCAGAACCAGGCCAGCGACACCGGCGCGGTGATCAGTTCACTGAGCAAGACATTGCGCCTGTGCCTGCAATCGTTGGTGCTGGGCCTGGGCGCGTTGCTGGTGATCAAGGGCGACATGACGGCGGGGATGATGATCGCCGGTTCGATCCTGATGGGCCGCGTGCTGAGCCCGATTGATCAACTGATCGCCGTTTGGAAGCAGTGGAGCGGGGCGAAGCTGGCTTACCGCCGTCTCGATGCGCTGTTGCAGGCGTTTCCGCCCAGCGACGAGGCGATGGCACTGCCGGCACCGAAAGGCCAGATCACCTTCGAACAAGTCAGCGCCGGCCCGCCCGGGCAGCGTGCAGCCACTTTGCACATGGTCAATTTCAATCTGAGTGCTGGTGAAGTGCTGGGCGTGCTCGGCGCTTCCGGTTCCGGCAAATCGACGCTGGCTCGAGTGCTGGTCGGCGTGTGGCCGGTGCTCGGCGGCACCGTGCGCCTCGACGGCGCTGATATTCATCGCTGGAACCGCGATCAGCTCGGGCCTTACATCGGTTATCTGCCGCAAGACATCGAGCTGTTCAGCGGTTCCATCGCCGAGAACATTGCGCGATTCAGCGAAGCCGATCCGCAAAAAGTCGTAGCTGCCGCGCAACAGGCCGGCGTTCACGAAATGATCCTGCGCTTGCCGCAAGGCTACGACACGCAACTGGGCGAGGACGGCAGCGGCTTGTCCGGTGGCCAGAAGCAACGCGTGGCCCTGGCCCGTGCGCTGTACGGCACGCCGAGTCTGGTGGTGCTCGATGAACCCAATTCCAACCTCGACACCGTCGGCGAAGCGGCATTGGCCAGCGCCATTGCGCAACTCAAGGCGCAAGGCACGACGGTGATTCTGGTGACGCACCGTTCTTCGGTGCTGGCTCAGGCTGACAAATTGCTCGTGCTCAACGATGGCCGCTTGCAGGCGTTCGGCCCGAGTCAGGATGTGCTCAAGGCACTTTCCGGCCAGCACGAACAGCAACGCGAAAAAGCCGCACAAGCACCGGGCGGGCTCAGCATGAGCCGGCAGTATCAGCCCACGACAAGGAATTCGGGTGTATGAGCAGCGCCAGCATGAACACTGAAAACGAAGCGAACATGGAACACGCCTACCTCACCGAGCGCCCGGAACGCGATGCGAAATTCTTCGCGCGCCTGGGCTGGATTCTGGCCATCGTCGGCGCTGGCAGCTTCTTCACTTGGGCCGCACTGGCGCCGCTGGATCAGGGCATTCCAGTGCAGGGCACCGTGGTGGTGTCGGGCAAACGCAAGGCTGTGCAGTCGATGAGCAGCGGCGTGGTCAGCCGGATTCTGGTGCGCGAAGGCCAGATCGTGAAGCAGGGCCAGCCACTGCTCCGCCTCGATCAGACGCAAGTGGCTGCCGACGTGCAATCGCTGCAGGCGCAGTACCGCATGGCCTGGGCCAGCCTCGCGCGCTGGCAGGCCGAGCGCGACAACCTCAAACAAGTGACCTTTCCGCCTGAATTGAGCAACGACCCGGACCCGCGCCTGGCGCTGGTGCTGGAAGGCCAGCGGCAACTGTTCAGCAGCCGCCGCGAAGCGTTCTCCCGGGAGCAAGCGGCACTGCGCGCCAACATCGAAGGCGCCACCGCACAACTGGCCGGTATGCGCCGCGCGCGCAGCGACCTCAATGCCCAGGCCAGCTCACTGCAGCAACAGTTGAGCAATCTGCAACCGCTGGCCGACAACGGCTATATCCCGCGCAACCGCTTGATGGACTACCAGCGGCAACTGTCGCAAGTGCAGCAACAACTGGCAGAAAACACCGGCGAAAGCGGCCGCGTGGAGCAGGGCATCCTTGAATCGCGCCTGAAGTTGCAGCAGCACGGCGAGGAGTACCAGAAGGAAGTGCGCACGCAACTGGCCGATGCGCAGCTGAAAAGCGTGACGCTGTCCGAGCAGCTGACCTCCGCCGGTTTCGACCTGCAACACAGCGAGATCCTCGCCACCGCCGATGGCGTGGCAGTCAACCTCGGTGTGCACACCGAAGGCGCCGTGGTGCGTCAGGGCGAAACCCTGCTGGAGATCGTTCCCCAAGGCACCACCCTGGAAGTGGAAGGGCACTTGCCGATCAACCTGATCGACAAGGTCGGCACGCATTTGCCGGTGGACATTCTGTTTACCGCGTTCAACCAGAGCAAAACCCCGCGCGTGCCCGGCGAAGTCAGCCTGATCTCCGCCGACCAGATGGTCGATGAGAAAACCGGCGTGCCGTATTACGTGTTGCGCAGCAGCGTCAGTGATCAGGCGATGGAAAAGCTCAACGGTCTGGTGATCAAGCCCGGCATGCCGGCGGAAATGTTCGTGCGCACCGGTGAGCGTTCACTCCTCAACTACCTGTTCAAACCGCTGCTTGATCGCGCCGGTTCTGCGTTGACCGAGGAATAAGGATGTTCGGCTGTATGAAAAAGCTTTGCATGCTGGGGGCCGCAATGACGCTGCTCGCGAGTCACTCGGCAGTCGCGGCCATGGGGCCATTCGAGATTTACGAACAGGCATTGCGCAATGATCCGGTGTTCCTGGGGGCGATCAAGGAGCGCGATGCCGGCCTGGAAAACCGCGTGATTGGCCGCGCCGGGCTGCTGCCTCGGATCGGTTACACCTACAACAAGGGCCGCAACTCGTCCAAGGCGACGTCTCTGGATGATCGTGCGCGCAATCGAACTGATGAGCGCAACTACAACAGTTACGGCTCGGCGCTCACGGTGCAGCAACCGCTGCTCGATTACGAGGCTTATGCGGCGTATCGCAAAGGTGTGGCGCAGTCGTTGTTCGCCGACGAAGCCTTTCGCGGCAAGAGTCAGGAACTGTTGGTGCGAGTGCTGGATAACTACACCAAAGCCTTGTTCGCCCAGGACCAGATCGACATCGCCCAGGCGAAGAAGAAGGCCTACGAACAGCAGTTCCAGCAGAACGAACACATGTTCAAGCAGGGCGAGGGCACGCGCACCGATATTCTCGAAGCCGAGTCGCGCTATGAACTGGCGACTGCCGAGGAGATCGAAGCGCGCAACGAGCAGGATGCCGCTTTGCGCGAGCTGGGCGCGCTGGTGGGCGTGCCGGCGGTGGATATCGGCGATCTGGCGCCGCTTGGTCAGCAATTCCAGACCTTCACCCTGCAACCGGCCAACTTCGACACCTGGCATGAACTGGCGATAAGCAACAACCCGAACCTCGCTTCGCAGCGTCAGGCCGTGGAAGTGGCGCGCTACGAAGTCGAGCGCAACCGCGCCGGGCATCTGCCGAAAGTAAGCGCCTACGCCTCGATGCGCGACAACGAGTCCGAAAGCGGCAACACCTATAACCAGCGCTACGAAACCAACACCATCGGCCTGGAAGTCAGCGTGCCGCTGTACGCCGGCGGCGGGGTATCGGCCTCCACACGGCAGGCCAGCCGCACCATGGAACAGGCCGAATACGAACTGGATGGCAAAACCCGCGAAACCTTGATCGAACTGCGCCGCCAGTTCAGCGCCTGCCTGTCCGGGGTGAGCAAATTGCGCGCTTATCAGAAGGCCCTGAAGTCGGCCGAGGCGCTGGTGGTCTCGACCCGACAAAGCATTCTGGGCGGCGAACGCACCAATCTCGATGCGTTGAATGCCGAGCAGCAACTGTTCACCACCCGCCGCGACCTGGCCCAGGCACGCTACGACTACCTGATGGCCTGGACCAAATTGCATTACTACGCCGGGACGCTGAATGAGCAGGATCTGGCGCGGGTGGACGAAGCATTTGTGATCGCGCAACAGCCCTCACCCTGACCCTCTCCCAGAGGGAGAGGGGACTGACCGAGTGGCCTGCGATAGCTGCATTGACCTGAACCATCGAGCCGGACGCAGGCTTTGACATCAACAAAAATCGGCTCCCTCTCCCACAGGGAGAGGGGACTGACCGAGTGGCCTGCGATAGCTGCATCGACCTGAACGACCGAGCCGGACGCAGGTTTTGACATCAACACAAATCGGCTCCCTCTCCTCGGGGAGAGGGCTGGGGTGAGGGGAACAGGCGACACCGCAATTCAGCCCTGAACAAAACAACAAAAACGAGAGTGATGACCATGGACGTACGCATAAAGCCGATTTCGCTCGGCACGCTGTTGCTGGTGACTTCGGCAACGCAGGCCCAATACCTGGAATCAGGCCAGCCCGGCGATCCATCCAGTTGGCGCAGCGCCGAGTTCTTGCGTGACTGGGGTCTGCAACGCATGCAGGCCGATCAGGCCTACGCAGCCGGCATCACCGGCAAGGGCGTGAAGATCGGCGCGCTCGATTCCGGTTTCGATGCCGCCCACCCGGAATTCTCCGCCGACCGTTATCACCCGGTAACGGCCAGCGGCAGCTACGTCGATGGCTCAGCGTTCAACGTCGACGGCACGCTCAACCCGAACAATGATTCCCATGGCACCCACGTCGTCGGGACCATGGGCGCAACCCGTGACGGCAGCGGCATGCACGGCGTGGCGTACAACGCGCAGATCTACGTCGGCAACACCAACAAGAACGACAGTTTCCTCTTCGGTCCAAGCCCTGATCCGCGTTATTTCAAAGCGGTCTACGACAGCCTTGCCGACGCCGGCGTGCGGGCGATCAATAACAGTTGGGGCAGTCAGCCGCCGGATGTCAGCTATCGCACCCTGGCGGATCTGCACGCCGCCTACGCGCAGCACTGGAACAAGGGCACCTGGCTCGACGCCGCTGCCGACGTTTCGCGGCGCGGTGTGATCAATGTGTTCAGCGCCGGCAACAGCGGTTACCCGAACGCCAGCGTACGCTCGGCGCTGCCGTACTTTCAGCCGGATCTGGAAGGTCACTGGCTGGCGGTGTCCGGGCTCGATCAGAGCAATCAGCAGAAGTACAACCAGTGCGGCATCGCCAAATACTGGTGCATCACCACGCCGGGGGCGAAGATCAACAGCACCATTCCCGGCGGCGGTTATGCGATCAAGTCCGGTACCTCGATGGCGGCACCGCATGCGACTGGCGCCTTGGCGCTGGTGATGGAGCGTTATCCGTACATGACCAACCAGCAGGCGCTCGAGGTGCTGCTGAGCACCGCTACGCAACTCGATGGCTCGGTCACAGACGCACCGAACGAGCGGGTCGGCTGGGGCGTCGCCAACCTCAACCGGGCAATGCGCGGGCCGGGGCAATTGCTCGGTGCGTTCGACGCGAATCTGGGGGCAGGGCAGCGCGATGTCTGGAGCAATGACATCTCCGACAAGGCGCTGCTCCAGCGTCAAAACGAAGACCTCGCCGAGCACAGCGACTGGCAGCAAACCCTGCAGGACAAAGGCTGGCAGAACGGTGTGCCGGCCAGCGCCAGTCAGCAGGAGCAGACCGATTACGCCGTCGGCATGTTGCGTGATGCGGCAGCGGCGAACCGGGTGTACGAGGGCAGCCTGATCAAGTCCGGCGCCGGGCAATTGCTGCTCAGCGGCGCAAACACCTATCGCGGTCCGACTACCGTCAACGGCGGTCTGCTGACGGTCAACGGTTCGCTGACCTCAGCGGTCACCGTCAACGACAGCGGCACCCTCGGCGGCTCGGGTAGCATCGGTGCGTTGACCGCCAACAGCGGCGGCCGGGTCGCACCGGGCAACTCCATCGGCACCTTGAACGTCGGCGGTGATGTGACACTCGCCCCGGGCTCGACATACGCCGTTGAGCTATCGCCTACCAGCAGCGACCGCATCGTTGCCGGCGGCACGGCAACCGTCAGCGGCGCCAGCGTCAGCCTGGCGCTGGAAAACAGCCCGACCTTGCTCAGCAGCGCCGAAGCGCAAAGCCTGCTCGGCCGCCAGTACAACATCCTGCAAGCGGCAGGCGGCGTGCAGGGACAGTTCGCTGCGGTGGTGCCGAACTACCTGTTCATCGGCGGCGCCCTCGACTACGCCGCAAGCGGCATTCAGCTGAATATCCAGCGCAACGCCACAAGTTTCGCCAGCGTCGGGCAAACGCCGAACCAGCGTTCGGTGGCGGCGGCAGTCGAAGGGCTGGGCGCTGGCAATTCGGTTTACGAAAGTGTGCTTCGTGCACCGACTCAAGCCTCGGCGCAGCAAGCCTTCCAGCAACTGAGCGGCGAGATTTATCCAGCGCTGGGGACAATGCTGATCAACGACAGCCGCCAGTTGCGTGATGCGCTCGGCGAGCGGCTGCACGATGAATCGGCGACCCGCAGCAACGGCTGGATCAAAGCCCTCGGCGCCTGGGGCAGCACCGATTCGGGCCACGACACGGCCGGCTACAACACCTCGATCGGCGGCCTGCTGGCCGGTGTCGACGGCGCGCTTGATGAGCAGACCCGCATCGGTCTGGTCACCGGCTACAGCGACAGCTCCTTGAGCATGGGCTCGGGCACGCATTCCTCGGCGAAAGTCGACAGCTATCACCTCGGTGCTTACGCCGGGCACGATCTCGGCGCCTGGCGCTTGAGCAGCGGCGCGGCCTACAGCTGGCATCGCGGAGATGTGAAGCGCGATCTGCAATACGACGAGGTCAGCGCCAAGCAGAAAGCCAAAGTCGACGCGACCACCACCCAAGTCTTCGCCGAGGCGGCGTATCGCTTGCAATTGCAAGCGTTGGCGCTGGAACCGTTCGCCAACCTGACCTACCTGCATCTCGACACCGAAGGCTTTACCGAAAAGGGCGATGCCGCTGCGCTGAAAAGCTCTGGCGATCAGCGCGATGCGGTGTCGAGCACCTTGGGCGTGCGCGCGAGCAAAACGTTCAACCTTTCCAGCCAGCAAGCGCTGGACGTCAGCGCTCGGCTCGGCTGGCAGCACAGCCTCAGCGATATCGAATCAGAGCAGCATTTGCGTTTTGCCAGCGGCGGCACGCCGTACTCAGTGGAGAGTTCGGCGCTGGTACGTGATGCCGCACTGGTCGGCGTGCAGGCCAGTCTGGCCTTGAGCAAGGACGTGCGGGTCAACCTCGATTACAACGGCCAACTGGCCAGCCGCGAGAAGCTGCATGGCGTAGGGCTGAGTCTGAACTGGCAGTTCTGATTGCATGTGTTTGAGCCCCTGTGGCGAGGGGATTTATCCCCGACTGCGCAGCAGTCGCAAAACCTGTGTTGATCGTTCCCACGCGCAGCAAAGGAATGCAGCCCGGGACGCTCTGCGTCCCATTGGAACGCGGAGCGTCCCTAGAGGCATTCCCACGCAGAGCGTGGGAACGATCAAGGCAACGCCAGCCGCGAGAAGCTGCATGGCGTTGGCCTGAGCCTGAACTGGCAGTTCTGATTGCATGGGTTTGAGCCACTGTGGCGAGGGGATTTATCCCCGCTCGACTGCGCAGCAGTCGCAAAACCTGTGTTTACGTAGGTTGGAAAAATTCCTGGGGGTCGCTTCGCAACCCAACGGGGATGAATCCCCTCGCCACAGGTGCGGTTTGTCATTGCCTACAGCGGACAAAGGTGCCTCTCGCCACAGCTATTGAAACAACCGGATTTTTCGCAACATCACTAAGGAAGGTCGTGGATGGATAACAACAATACCCCCGCGCAATCGGGTGGCCGCTTTGCCCTGAAAACCCTGACAGTCGCCATGCTCTGTGCCAGTGCGATGGCACAGGCAGCGCCTTACGTTGAGAACGGCCGCAGCGGCGATCCGTCGAGCTGGCGCAGTAATGAATTCAAGGCCGACTGGGGCCTGGGCGCGATCGGCGCGGATTACGCCTACGCCGCCGGCTACACCGGCAAAGGCGTGAAACTGGGCATCTTCGATCAGCCGGTCTACGCCGCGCATCCGGAGTTCTCTGGCAGTAACAAAGTCGTCACCCTGGTCACCAGCGGTATCCGCGAATACACCGACCCGTATATTCCGGTGAAAGCCGGCGACGCGTTCCGCTATGACGGTTCGCCCTCGGTCGGCTCCGACGGCAAGCTCGGCGCCCACGGCACCCACGTCGGCGGTATCGCGGCGGGCAGTCGCGACGGCGGGGTGATGCACGGCGTCGCGTTCGGGGCGCAGATCATCAGCGCCGACAACGGCGACCCGGGGCCTGAAGACGGCATCGTGCGTGGCAACGACGGCGCGGTGTACAAGGCCGGTTGGGATGCGCTGATCGCCAGCGGAGCGCGGATCATCAATAACAGCTGGGGCATCGGCATCACCGACCGCTTCGACCTCGGCGGCCGCGATCCGGCGTATCCGCACTTCACCGTCAACGACGCGCAGTTGCAGTTCAACGAAATCCGCACGCTGCTTGGCACCAAACCCGGCGGCGCCTACGACGGCGCGATTGCCGCCGCACGCAGCGGCATCGTCACCATTTTCGCCGCCGGCAACGACTACAACCTGAACAACCCGGATGCCATTGCCGGCCTCGGCTACTTCGTTCCGGACATCGCGCCGAACTGGATCACCGTCGCCGCGTTGCAGCAGAACCCGGACACCGCCAGCGCCAATCCGTATGTGATCAGCACGTTCTCCTCGCGTTGCGGCTACACCGCCAGTTACTGCGTCTCGGCGCCGGGCACCAAGATCTACAGCTCGATCATTGAAGGTACCAACGCCGACAACTTGACCACCGGCTACAAAAACTACAACGGCACTTCGATGGCCGCGCCGCACGTGGCCGGTTCTATCGCGGTGCTGATGGAGCGCTTCCCGTATATGTCCGGCGATCAGGTCGCCAGCGTGTTGCGCACCACTGCGACCGACCTCGGCGCACCGGGCATCGACGCCTTGTACGGCTGGGGCATGATCAACCTGCGCAAGGCCATCGATGGCCCGGCAATGTTCGTCACCGAGCAGGACATTCCCGAGGAGTTCCGCGTTCAGGGCGCGTACGGTTCCGGCCAGTTCGTTGCTGACTTGCCGGGCATCGGCGCAATCATCGATCAGGGCAAACCCACCGAACGCGTATGCAGCGATATCACTTGCGGCCTCGACACCTGGCGCAACGACATCGGCGGCCACGGCGGTCTGACCAAGCAAGGCATCGGCACCCTGGTGCTGACCGGCAACAGCACTTACAGCGGCCCGACCCTGGTCAACCAGGGCCGTCTGGCCATCAACGGCTCGCTGCAATCGGCGGTCACCGTCAACAACGGCGGCATCCTCGGCGGCAATGGCCGCGTTGGCGCACTGGCTGTGAGCAGCGGCGGTACGGTGGCACCGGGCAATTCCATCGGCACCCTGAATGTGGCAGGTGACGTGACTTTCGCGCCGGGTTCGACCTACGCCGTAGAGCTGTCGCCGACCAGCAGCGACCAGATCGTCGCGGGCGGCAAAGCCGTCATCGACGGCGCCACGGTGAGCCTGTCACTGGAAAACAGTCCGACCTTGCTCAGCACCGGCGAAGTGCAAAGCCTGCTCGGCACCCGCTACAACATTCTGCAAGCGGCGGGTGGCATTGAAGGGCGTTTCGGTCAGGTCTTGCCGAATTACGCCTTCCTTGGCGGCACTCTGGATTACTCGGCGGGCGGCATTCAGCTGGCGGTGGGGCGCAATGAGGCATCGTTCGCCAGCGTCGGTCTGACGCCGAACCAGCGCGCCGTCGGTGCGGCGGCCGAGCGTTTAGGTGCGGGCAATGCGCTGTTCGAAACCCTGTTGCTGTCGCCCAACGCGGCGTCAGCGCAGCAGGCCTTTCAACAGCTGTCCGGCGAGATTCACCCGGCCATCGGCACGCTGCTGATCAACGACAGCCGCTACCTGCGCGAAGCCGTCGGCGAACGCCTGCGTGAGCGTGATCTGTTCAACGCCGATGCGCCGACTGATGAGCGCAGCAACGTCTGGGTCAAGGTGCTGGGGTCGTGGGGTGAAAGCGATGGCGGACACGACAATGCCGATTCCAACAGTTCCATCGGCGGGCTGCTGGCTGGCGTCGACGGTCTGATTGCTGAAGATACCCGTCTCGGTTTCGTCACTGGTTACAGCGACAGCTCGTTGAGCATGGGCAGCGGCACGCATTCGTCGGCCTCGGTCGACAGCTACCACTTGGGTGCGTATCTGGGCCATGAAATCGACGCGTTGCGCCTGACGGTCGGCGGCGCCTACAGCTGGCATCGCATTGATGTGAAGCGTGATCTGCAGTTCGGCGACGTCAGCGGCAAACAGAAAACCAAACGTGACGCGACCACCGCGCAAGTGTTCACCGAGGCCGCTTACGATCTGGGCCTGCAACCGATGAACCTGGAGCCGTTCGCCAATCTGTCCTACGTGCACCTCAACACTGACAGCTTCACCGAGAAGGGTGACGCTGCGGCGCTGAAGGGTGGTGAAGACAACCGCGACGTGGTGCTGTCGACCCTCGGCGTGCGCGCCAAGCGCAGTTTTGCCGTGTCGGACAAGCATCAGCTGGAACTGGGCGCCAGCCTCGGCTGGCAGCACAACCTGAGCAGCGTCGATGCCGACAGCCATCTGGCCTTCGCCAACGGCAATAGCGCGTTCACCGTGCAGAGCGTGTCGATGGATCGTGACGCTGCCGTGGTCGGCGTGCGTGCCGGGCTGGCGCTCAATCGCGACGTGCGGGTCAACCTCGACTACAACGGCCTGATCGGCTCGAACGAGAAAGATCACGGCGTCGGTCTGACCCTCGACTGGCAGTTCTGAGGCGTAACCGGCAGCACTTCTCGGGCTGCCGGTTTTTCAAGGAAAAGGAGCGCTGCACATGGGATTGTTCGATTACAAAAATGCCGACGGCAAAGGGCTTTACAGCGATGCCATCGCACTGACGCTGTATGCCTACACGCCCACCGGCAAACCATTGCCTGCCACCGCGTGGGCACCGGTCACGGCGACGGCGTTGGGCTATCAGGGCAAGGTCGGCGCGCAAGGCACGTTCTTCGGTGAACAGGACGGTTTCACCAGCGCCGAGGCCGAAGTGCTCGGCAAGTACGACGCTGCGGGACAACTGATCGGCCTCGGCATTACCTTTCGCGGCACCGGCGGGCTGGGTTACAGCGACACTTTCGGCGATCTGAAAAACAATCTGCTGGCAGCGGTCGGGCCATCGGATTACGCCAACAACTATGCGAAAAACGCCTTCGACAATCTGCTCAAGGCCGTCGCCGCTTTCGCGATCGCCAACGGTGTCGCTGCCAAGGATGTGCTGATCAGCGGCCACAGCCTCGGCGGGCTTGGGGTTAATAGCGTTGCTGAATTGAGCGCGGACAACTGGGGTGGCTTTTACAAGGATGCCAGTTACATCGCCTTCGCCTCGCCGACCCAGAGTTCCGGCAGCCAGGTGCTCAATATCGGTTTCGAAAACGATCCGGTGTTCCGTGTGCTAGATGGCACCACGTTCAGCACGGCGTCGATGGGCAAGCACGACAAGCCCCACGAATCGACCACCGACAACCTCGTCAACTTCACCGATAACTACGCTTCTACGGCGCAAAACCTGGTGCCGTTCAGCATCGCCAACCCGCTGAACTGGTCGGCGCACAGTTCCCTGGGCTACGCCGATGGCTTGAATCGGGTGATCGATTCGGCGTTCTACAACCTGACCGAGCGAGACTCGACGATCATCGTCGCCAATCTCGAAGAGGCATCGCGGAGCAAGACCTGGGTCGAGGACCTGGGCCGCAGCGGCGAGCCGCACAGCGGCAGCACCTTCATCATCGGCACGCAGAGCAGCGACTGGCTCAAGGGCGGGGCGGGTAATGATTTTCTTGAAGGGCTGGGCGGCGGCGACCGTTTTCGTGATGACGGCGGCTACAACGTCATTTTCGGCGGGCAGGGCCATAACACCTTCGAACTGCAGAAACCGTTGCAGAACTTCAGCTTCGCCAACGACGGCGACGGCACGCTGTACGTGCGCGACGCCTACGGCGGCATCAGCCTGACCCGCGACATCGGCGCGCTGGTCAGCAAAGAGGCCGGTTCGTGGTGGGGCAGCAAGGAAATCACCTGGGGCGTCACCGCCAAGGGTTTGAGCAATGGCAGCGAACTGACCCAGTACAACCATTCGCTCAGCGGGGATGGTTACGGCAATGCCTTGCATGCCACGGCCGAAGGCGACTGGCTGTTTGGCCTTGGTGGCGATGATCAACTGATCAGTGACAAGGCGCAGGTGACTTTCGTCGGTGGCGCCGGTAACGATGTGATGACGGCGGTGGGTGGCGGCAACACCTTCCTGTTCAGCGGCGCGTTCGGTTTTGATGCGATCAATGGTTATCAGGGCAGCGACAAACTGCTGTTCATGGGCGTCGAGGGCGCAGGGCAGGGTTATGACTACAAACAGCATGCCGCGCAGTCTGGTTCCGACACCGTGCTGAAGATTGGCGATTTTGCCGTGACGCTGATTGGCGTCGGCGTGGCTAACCTGACGGACTCGAGTTTCGTCTTTGCCTGATTCCGAAGTTGCAGGAGATCTCATCGTGGGAGCGAGCCTGCTCGCGAAAGCGCTGGTTCAGGCGATTGTGGTGTTGAATGTGCTACCGCCTTCGCGAGCAAGCTCGCTCCCACAGGTATGGCGTACACATGATCGTTCCCACGCTCTGCGTGGGAATGCAGCCGGGGACGCTCTGCGTCCCACAAGATCGCAGCCTTCGGCAGTTCCTACAGAGGCTGTGCACGATGTAATGAATGCTCCGGAGCCCCGCGCTCTGGCTGTGAGCTATCTCTGACAATTCCAACAACAAGAGAGGCAATGGCAATGGGTGTATACGACTACAAGAACTTCGGCACAGCCGATTCCGCGGCGCTGTTCAGCGATGCCATGGCGATCACGCTGTATTCCTATCACAACCTCGATAATGGCTTCGCCGCCGGTTACCAGCACAACGGCTTCGGCCTCGGCCTGCCGGCGACGCTGGTTACCGCGCTGATTGGCGGCACCGATTCGCAAGGGGTGATCCCCGGTATCCCGTGGAATCCCGATTCGGAAAAACTCGCCCTTGAGGCCGTGCAAAAGGCCGGCTGGACGCCGATCAGCGCCGCGCAATTGGGCTACGACGGCAAGACCGATGCACGCGGGACGTTCTTCGGCGAGAAGGCCGGCTACACCAGCGCACAAGTGGAAATCCTCGGCAAATACGACGCTCAGGGTCACCTCACTGAACTGGGTATCGCCTTTCGCGGCACCAGCGGCCCGCGCGAAATCCTCATCGGTGATTCGATTGGCGACGTGATCAACGATCTGCTCGCGGCGTTCGGCCCGGCCGATTACGCAAAAAACTACGTCGGCGAAGCTTTCGGCAATCTGCTCAACGATGTCGTCGCATTTGCCCGGGCCAACGGCCTCAGCGGCCAAGACGTGCTGGTCAGCGGCCACAGCCTGGGCGGTCTGGCGGTGAACAGCATGGCTGACTTGAGCGCTGGCAAGTGGGGCGGTTTCTTCGCCGACTCCAACTACATCGCCTACGCCTCGCCGACGCAAAGCAGCGGCGACAAGGTGCTGAATATCGGCTACGAAAACGACCCGGTGTTTCGCGCCCTCGACGGCTCGACTTTCAGCAGCGCTTCAGTGGGCGTGCACGACGCGCCGCATGCCTCGACCACCGACAACATCGTCAGCTTCAACGACCACTACGCCTCGAACGCCTGGAACGTGCTGCCGTATTCGATCCTGAATATCCCGACGTGGATTTCGCACCTGCCCACTGGCTACGGCGACGGCATGACCCGCGTGCTGGAATCGAAGTTCTACGACCTGACCAGCCGCGACTCGACGATCATCGTCGCCAACCTGTCGGACCCGGCGCGGGCCAACACTTGGGTGCAGGACCTCAACCGCAACGCCGAAACCCACAAGGGCAGCACCTTCATCATCGGCAGTGACGGCAACGACCTGATCCAGGGCGGCAGCGGCAATGACTATCTGGAGGGGCGCGCCGGCAATGACAGCTTCCGCGACAACGGCGGCTACAACGTCATTCTGGGCGGGCAGGGCAGCAACACCCTCGACTTGCAGCAGACGGTGAAGAACTTTGATTTCGCCAACGACGGCGCTGGCAATCTGTACATCCGCGATGCCGACGGCGGGATCAGCATCACCCGTGACATTGGCAGCATCGTCAGCACAGAGCCGGGGTTTCTCTGGGGCATGTTCAAGGACGACGTGCTGCACAGCGTCACGGACATGGGGCTGAAAGTCGGCAGTAACCTCACCGCTTATGAATCGAGCGTAAAAGGCACGGCCAGTGCTGACATGCTCAAGGCGCATACCGGCGGTGACTGGCTGTTTGGCCTGGAGGGCAATGATCATTTGCTCGGCGGTGCGGGCAATGACGTGTTTGTCGGTGGTGCTGGCAATGACCTGATGGAATCGGGCGGCGGGGCGGATACGTTTCTGTTCCACGGTACGTTTGGCCAGGACCGTGTGGTTGGCTATACGGCTAATGACAAACTGGTGTTTCTTGGCGTGCAGGGGGTGTTGCCGGGGGATGATTTGCGCGCCCATGCCTCGGCGGTCGGACAGGATACCTTGCTGACGTTCGGTGGGGATTCGGTGACGTTGGTGGGCGTGGCGCTGGGAAGTTTGAGCGCCGACGGGGTTGTTATCGCCTGACGTTGATGCGGGGCCTGTGCCGGCCCCTTCGCGAGCGGGCTCGCTCCCACAGGGGATTTGTGAACGACGTAGATCCAGTGTGGGAGCGAGCCTGCTCGCGAAAAACGATCATTCAAGCAAAGTCAGTCTTCCTTGCGCACGGTCGCGACTTCATCCGCGCGAACCTTGACCTTGGCGCCGGAAATGTCTTCGAACTCATAGAAACCGTCCTCGGTCTCGGTCTTCGGCATGTCCTCGGTCAGGTACTGGGTGCCGTTCTGCAGCGTCACCACGGTCTGGGTCGAACAGCCGCCCAGCGCCAACAGGGCGGCGACCGCTACAGGAATGCCCAGCATCTTGATTTTCATTCCCACCTCTGACTCCTTGCTTGAATGTGATTGCGGGCATTGTCGGCCCTGTAACGCGGTTGGTGCCAGCAGCGGCGGAAAAGTTCGATGGCGGCGCGAAAAAATGCCATTGATCTTTTTCCGTTTGCGCCGGGCAGGGCTGAGCTGTTATCTGTACGCATAACCAGTGTTCGCTTGCCGTGGCTTTGAATTCCCGTGACCTCCAACCCTCTCGACGATCCGTTCTATTACCTCAACAACTTCCGGCAAGTGCTTGATTGGCTTGGGCTTCGCTATGCCGATGTGATGAGCGCAAGCGAGCACGGCTTCATCCGCGACTTCAACACGCTGCCGCAAGCCTCGCAGGGATTGCTGGTGCGCATGGTCATGCGCAAGGGCATTCACTTTCGCGCGAGCAAACTCAACTATCTGGAAATCGGCGACATTGCCGAGGCGGCGCGGCCGTTGCTCGAACACGGCTGGCTCGACGAACACGCTGCGCTGACCCTGGCAGAGTTGTTTGATGTCCTGCTCAAGGCCGAGCTGCTGCAAGCGTTCGGCACCTTTATAGAACAGCCGAAAGGGCGCAAGGACGAGTGGCTGCCGGTGCTGGCCGAACAGTTCAGCGAGGCGCAGCCCCTGCGTGTCTGGGCGCCGCAACTGGCTGAGCGGCTGTTCAGCCTGACCCTGATGGACCTGTGCGATCGCCTGCGCCTGATGTTCTTCGGCAATCTGTATCAGGACTGGTCGGAGTTCGTGCTGGCCGACCTGGGCATCTTCACTTATGAAAAAGTCGAGTTCTGCGCCGACTCCCGAGGCCTGCGCAGCCGCGAAGACGTCGACGCCTGCCTGTTCCTGCATCAATGCCAGTTGCGCTTTGAAGCCGGTGAAGCGCTGGACGAGATCGTCGAACAGATCGACGCCGTGCAATTCGACAACCCGTGGCTGCGCCGCCGGCAAGCCAAGGCGTTGTTCCAGATCGGCCAGTACGCCGAGCGCATCGGCGACTTTGCCCTGGCCCTGAGTGTTTACCGCGACTGCGCCTACCCGGGCGCACGGCTGCGGATGATCCGTGTGCTCGAACGCTGCGGCGAATATGCATTGGCGCTGGAACTCGGCACGCTGGCCGAACAGGCACCGCAAAGTGCGGCCGAGCAGCAAGGCTTGCAGCGCATCGTCCCGCGTCTGCGGCGCAAACTCGGTGGCCCGCCGCTCAAACGTGCCAAGGCCAGAGAGGTCGAGCGCCTCGACTTGCACTTGCCGCGCATCGATCCGGCGCGGTCGGTGGAATTTCACGTACAAGCGCACTTGCACGCCGATGACGGCCCGGTGCATTACGTCGAGAACAGCCTGATCAATTCACTGTTCGGCCTGTTGTGCTGGCCGGCGATCTTCGCGCCGTTGCCGGGTGCGTTTTTCCACCCGTTCCAGCGCGGCCCGGTGGATCTGCTCAGCGAAGACTTCCTGGAGCGCCGCGCCGAGCTGTTCCAGGCCTGCCTGGGCGAACTCGACGACGGCCGCTACGCCGAGACCATCCGCCAGCGCTTCGTCGACAAGTGGGGCATCCAGTCGCCGTTCGTGTTCTGGGGCGCGCTCAACGAAGACTTGCTGGAACAGGCGCTGGCCTGTCTGCCCGCCGAACACCTGAAACACTGGTTCAACCGATTGCTGCTCGACATCAAGGCCAACCGCGCCGGCATGCCGGACCTGATCCAGTTCTGGCCGCAGCACAAGACCTACCGGATGATCGAAGTCAAAGGCCCCGGCGACCGCTTGCAGGACAATCAGCTGCGCTGGCTGGAGTTCTGCCACGAGCACCAGATGCCGGTGGCCGTGTGTTATGTGCAATGGGCGGAGCAGAGCGCTTGAGCTACAGCGTTGCCGTGCGTGCACTGTGCGAGTTCACCGCCAAGACCGGCGACCTCGACCTGCGCTTCACCCCGTCACCAACGGCGCTGGAAGGCATCGTCGGCCATCGCACCGTGGCCTCGCGACGCAGCGAGCAGTACCAGAGCGAAGTGGCGCTGCAAGGCGAATTCGGCGAGCTGAAGGTCAAGGGCAGGGCGGATGGCTACGATCCGGCGCAAAACTGCCTGGAAGAAGTCAAAACCTATCGCGGCGACCTGAGCAAGCAACCGGCCAATCACCGCCAGTTGCACTGGGCGCAGGCGAAAATCTACGGCTGGTTGATGTGCCAGAAACTGCAATTGCAGCAGATCAATCTGGCGCTGGTGTATTTCGACGTCGTCAGCGAAAAGGAAACCTGCCTGGTTGAATCCTACAGCGCCGAGTCGCTTCAGGGGTTTTTCGCGCAGCAGTGCGCTTTGTTCCTGCAATGGGCCGAGCAGGAAATGGCCCATCGCGAAGCGCGCAATCTGGCCGCGCAGCAACTGGCGTTCCCGCACGCGGATTTTCGTCCCGGCCAACGGCATCTGGCCGAATCAGTGTTCAAAGCCGTCAGCACCGGCCGCTGCCTCATGGCCCAGGCGCCGACCGGCATCGGTAAAACCCTTGGCACGCTGTTTCCGATGCTCAAGGCCTTGGCGCCGCAGCAACTGGACAAGGTGTTCTTTCTCACCGCCAAGACTCCCGGACGCAAGCTGGCGCTGGATGCCAGCCAGGTGTTGTTCAGGCAAACGCCGGACTTGCCGCTGCGGGTGATGGAAATGGTTGCTCGCGACAAGGCCTGCGAACACCCGGACAAGGCCTGCCATGGCGAATCCTGCCCGCTGGCCCAGGGTTTTTACGATCGCTTGCCGGCCGCCCGCGAAGCCGCCAGCCGCATCAACCTGCTCGATCAGGCAGCGATGCGTGAAGTCGCCGCGCAGCACAGCGTGTGCCCGTACTACCTGAGTCAGGAAATGGCCCGTTGGGCGGATGTGGTGGTTGCCGACTACAACTATTACTTCGACTTCAGCGCGCTGCTGTTCGGTCTGGCCCAGCTCAATCAGTGGAGAGTCGCGGTGCTCGCCGACGAGGCGCACAACCTGGTCGAGCGCGGCCGGCAGATGTACAGCGCCAGCCTCGACCAGTTCACCCTCGCCAGCGTGCGCAAAACCGCGCCCGCAGCGTTGAAAAATTCCCTGCAACGGGTCAACCGCGAATGGAACGCGCTGCATGCGCCGCAACTGGCGGCCTATCAGGCCTACGACAAGGCGCCGGACAAGCTCCTGCACGCCATCTCGCTGTGTTGCGCGGCCATTGGCGATTACCTCAACGAACATCCGCAAGGCCTCGACAGCGGTCTGCAGAACTTCTATTTCGACTTGCTGCAATTTGCCCGGGTCGCCGAGCTGTACGACGAGCATTACCTGTTCGATATCAGCAAACGCGACCTCGACCGCAAGCGTCCACTCTCGCAACTGTGCCTGCGCAATGTGGTGCCGGCGGCGTTCATCGGCCCGCGCCTGACAGCGGCGCGCAGCAGTGTGCTGTTCTCGGCCACGCTGAGCCCGCGCAACTACTACGCCGACCTGCTCGGCACGCCCGCCGACACGGTGTGCATCGACGTCGAATCGCCGTTCAGCGCCGAGCAGTTGCAGGTGCACATCGTCAGCCAGATCTCCACGCGTTTTAACCATCGCCAGGCCTCGCTGGAGCCGATCGTCGAGCTGATCGCCCGTCAGTTCAGCGAGCGCCCGGGCAATTATCTGGCGTTCTTCAGCAGTTTCGATTACCTGCAACAGGTCGCGACCTTATTGGCCGAGCGCCATCCGCGCATCACTCAGTGGCTGCAATCGCGGGGCATGGCCGAGGGCGCGCGGCAGGCGTTTCTCGACCAGTTCAGCGCCGACAGCCAGGGCGTCGGGTTTGCGGTGTTGGGCGGCGCGTTTGGCGAGGGCATCGATTTGCCCGGCGCGCGGCTGATCGGCGCGTTCATCGCCACGCTGGGGCTGGCGCAGCTCAACCCGGTCAACGAGCAGATGAAGCGGCGCATGGCCGCCATTTTTGGCGCCGGCTACGACTACACCTATCTGTACCCGGGCATGCAAAAAGTCGTACAAGCCGCCGGGCGGGTGATTCGCACCCGTGAGGATCGCGGCACGGTCATGCTGATCGACGACCGCTTTGCCGAGAGCCGCATCCAGCAACTGCTGCCGCGCTGGTGGGCGATCAAAAGCGAACCGGCGCTGTTCAAATCGACGGATTCACGCATACTTCAGCCCATGACAGTGGCTGGTGAGTGTGATGAGTGAGAACAACAGAACCGCAGCGATCGAAGACAGCCGTTTCCGGCTGCTGATCGACGCGGTTGTCGACTATGCGATCTACATGATCGACCCCGACGGTACCATCACCAGTTGGAACTCCGGCGCAAAACGTTTCAAAGGTTATGAAGAAGCCGAGATCATCGGCGAGCACTTCTCGCGCTTCTATACCCCGGAAGACCGCGCCAACGGCATGCCGCAACGGGCGCTGGACACAGCGATCCGTGAAGGTCGCTTCGAAGGCGAGGGCTGGCGCGTGCGCAAGGACGGCACGCACTTCTGGTCGCACGTGGTGATCGATCCGATCATCGACCCCGACGGCAAGCTGCTCGGTTTCGCCAAGATCACCCGTGACCTCACCGACCGCAAAATGGCCGAGGAAACCCTCAAGCAAAGCGAACAGCAGTTCCGCCTGCTGGTGCAGGGCGTCACCGATTACGCGATCTACATGCTCAGCCCCGAAGGCTGCGTCAGCAACTGGAACCAGGGCGCGCAGCGCATCAAGGGCTATTTGCCGGAAGAGATCATCGGCCAGCATTTTTCGATTTTCTACACCCCCGAAGACCGCGAACTCGGCGAGCCGCAGCGTTCGCTGGAGATTGCCACCCGCGAAGGCCGCTTCGAGAACCGCAGCTGGCGGATGCGCAAGGACGGCACGCGCTTTCTTGCCCATGTAGTGGTCGATGCGATTCGCGGCGACACCGGCGCGTTGCTCGGCTTCGCCAAGATCACCCGCGATGTCACCGAGGCCCACGAAGCACAGCAGGCCCTGGAAAAGACCCGCGAGGCGTTGTTCCAGGCGCAGAAGATGCAGGCGATCGGCCAACTCAGCGGCGGTATCGCCCATGACTTCAACAACCTGCTGACGGTGATTCTCGGCAACCTCGAGATCGTGCAGAAACGCATCGGCGACGCGCCGAAAATCGCTCGACTGCTGGAAAACGCCACCCAAGGCGCCTTGCGCGGTGTGTCGCTCACCCAGCGCATGCTGGCCTTCGCCCGGCGCCAGGAACTGAAGACCGAATCGGTGGATATCCCGCAACTGGTGCAAGGCATCACCGGGCTGCTGCGCAGCTCGCTCGGACCGAGCATTCGTATCGAAACACGCTTTCCCGATGACCTGCAGCCAGTGCTGGCCGATAGTAATCAACTGGAACTGGCGATCCTCAATCTCGCCACCAATGCCCGCGATGCCATGCCCGACGGCGGCACGGTGATCATTCAGGCGCAAGCCGAAGTGGTGCTGGAACAAACTCATTCGACCCTCGCGGCGGGGCGTTACGTGTGCCTGAGCCTGATCGATAGCGGCGAAGGCATGGACGAAGCCACGCTGGCCTGCGCCCGTGATCCGTTCTTCACCACCAAAGGCCTGGGCAAAGGCACCGGGC
This sequence comes from Pseudomonas sp. Sample_21, assembly GCF_004307525.1. Taxonomy (NCBI): domain Bacteria; kingdom Pseudomonadati; phylum Pseudomonadota; class Gammaproteobacteria; order Pseudomonadales; family Pseudomonadaceae; genus Pseudomonas; species Pseudomonas sp. Sample_21. The sequence continues at coordinate 44,925 of NZ_RCNZ01000076.1, forward strand.
TGGGCTTGTCGATGGTGCACGGCTTCATCGAGCAGTTGGGCGGGCGCTTTATTCTGAAAAGCGAGAAGGGCCAGGGTACGGCGGCCGAGCTGTGGATTCCGGTGGCACTAGAGCAATCGGCCAGTCGCCCGGCGTACAGCAACGCCGCGCCCATTGCGGTGCCGAGGCTCAGTGTGCTGGTGGTCGATGACGATTCGCTGGTGCTGACCAGCACCAGTCTGTTGCTCGAAGACCTCGGCCACCGCGTTATCGGCGCGACCTCCGGCGCCCAGGCGCTGGCGCTGTTCGATCAGGGCGAAGTCATCGATCTGGTGATCACCGACATGGCCATGCCAAAAATGAGCGGCGCGCAACTGGCTCACGCCCTGCGTATGCTCAAGCCGGATCTGCCGATCATTCTCGCCACTGGATATGCCGAACGCCTGGAGGGTTTTGCCGCTCAACTGCCGCGTCTGCCGAAACCGTTCACCCAAGCGAGTCTGGTGCAGATCATCGCTCAATCGATGAAGTGACGCGCTGGTCGATCCGGCTGAACTAGTGCTGACGCGTGCCTTTCCAAAAGTCTTGTTCACTTTTGGAGGGCACGTCTCTTGTCTCGCATATTGACCCAGCCAAGCGCTGTTGAAGAAGCCTTGGCCGAACACGACGCCAAGATGTTTGGCTCACCCAAGGAGCGCCTGGATTTCTATCGCCGGGAAATCCAGTACGAAACCAGCATCCTCGCCAACCGCACCGACGCCTATCTGGCGGCGCAGTCGTTTCTGGTGATCGCTTTCGCCTCGTGCATGGCCAACCTCAATCCGGAGTGGGGCAAGATGTTCACCCTCGTCGTGCCGCCGTTTCTGGCGTTGCTCGGTGTGCTCAGTTCATTGAATGCCTGGCCGGGGATTCGTGCGGCGTACGACATCATCGATCACTGGCACTTCAAACAGAGCCAGTTGCTGCACAGCGAGCCGGTAATGGGCGCGGCGTATGACGAGTCACCCCTGTTCAGCGAAATGGAATCGAGCCACAAGGGTTATCGCAAGTCGCTGCTGTTCTCGGTGCGCACGCCTTGGATTTTTGCCACGTTCTGGGTGATGTTGGGGGTGTATGCGGTGTTTATTCAGGTGACCAATCCTTGAGGTGGATTGGTCGGGACAGGTGCTGGATGTTGTGGTGTTAATGTGATTTTACCCCCTCACCCTAGCCCTCCCGAAACGTCGGACCGCCCCCAAGGGGGCGAGGGGAAAGGGAGCAGATTTTCACGCTTTTCAAAATTTGTATTCGACTCGATTTTTCAGGTCGATGAATAACGAAAAACACCCCGGTCAGTCCCCTCTCCCTCGGGGAGAGGGCTAGGGTGAGGGGCTTTTGACTTTTATTACGCAGTTTCCAGCTCACGCCGCGCAGTTACAGCATTCTGCACCGCCGCCGGAATCGGCGGGAAATCCTCATTCAGCACACACAGATGATCAATCGCATCTTCAAACTTCGCATCGGCTTTCTTGCGCAGTGCCCGGTATTGCTCAAAGCGCTCGAAGTCGGTCGGCGTCTGTTCCAGCAGCGCGTTGGCCGCTCGGTTCAGTTCGTGGGCTTCTTCGAACAGTTGACGATTGCGTTCCAGAGCCAGTGCTCTGCAAGCCTTGATTTGCGCAGGAGTCGAGCATTCGTTCATGACCGTGACCTTGTTTGTGTCGGGGTTCCGTTTAATAGGCTGTTCACCGCAGGGGAACCGAACCTGCCGGGCCGCGCTGATGATTGGCGCGGTTAAAGTTGTGACCGTTGGGTCGCGCCCGGCGATCCATTTTTTTGCAGAAAAATCTTCGATGATTCCCAGCCAAGCGCAGCGGCCGACGAATCAGCTTTTTCGTTGCTTCAGACGTTCATAGCGCGCCAGCATCGGTTGTGTGCTGATGCCATGCAGCAGAATGCTCAGGGCCACCACCGACAAAGTGATATCGGTACAGACCTTGGCCACGTCGGAATCCAGGCCATGGTTCAGGGCGAAGAACAGATAGAACAGGCTGCCGATGCCGCGAATGCCAAACCAGCCGATCAACAAACGCTGCGGTCCGCTGAGCAGATTGCCCCACGGCATCAGCGCCACGCTCAGCGGGCGAATCAGGCAGAACAGCACCGCGCCGATCCACAACGCCCGCCAGTCCCAGTGCGCTATCAGCACGACGCCGAGCAGGGTCACCAGAAACACTTCCATCGCCCGTTCGACCAGACTGCCGAACGCCAGCATGTCGCCCATCATGATCCCCGCTGCAACCTGGCTGTCTTCCAGTTGCTCGGTATCGCCATGCACGGCGTTCTGCGGTTCGACATTCTGATGACCGACCACCGGCTGCACCAGATGCTCGGCAGGTGCCTGGGTGATGCCCGTGGATTTGACTTCCTCCTGACGCAGGCCCAGGCCAGCAGCGAAGACCGCAAGAAAGCCGTAGCCGCCAATGGCGTCGGCGACCACGTAGGACAGCGCGATCAGCGCGAGTGTCAGGTAATCGTTGGGGCCGAGGGTGCTGTCCTCGTTGTGAATGCGCAGCAATAGGGCGATCCGGCCGATGCCGCGACCCATGCCGTAACCGATTAACAGACCTGCCGGCACTGCCCAGAGCAAATCGTTTAAGAACCACTGTTGCAAGTCGCTGAAACTGCCGTCGGTGTGCAACAGCAGTAAGCCGAGGAATACGAAGGGGAAAGCCACGCCATCATTGAGCCCGGCTTCACCGGAGAGGCCGAAACGCACGCTGTCGATGTCCTGCGCATCATTGACCTGCACCAGCGCGGCGAGCACCGGGTCGGTCGGAGCCAGAATCGCGCCGATCAGCAGGGAAGGCCCCCACGGCAATTGCAGGCCCCAGTGCAACAGCAGACACACGCCGATGATGCTCAGAATCATCACCGGCCCGGCCAGACCAAAAGCGATGCGCCAGGTCTTGTTGCCCAGCGGCAGGCGCAATTTCAAACCGCAGACGAACAAGGAAAAAAGCACCGCGACTTCCGTCAGGTGCTCCATCCACAACGACGATTCCTCCAGCGGCAATTGCAGCAGGTCGAGGCCGCTGGGGCCGATGGCGATGCCCAGCAGCAGGCACACCGCCGAGGTGGTGACCGGCATCCAGCGCAACCATGACGACGTCAGGGCCAGCGTCAGCAGCACGGCGCCGAGCACCGCGACCCATACGCCGAAACTCATGACCGCTCACTGCGGTGAATTCTCAAGGACAGGCGCACCGGCTCAGCTCACGGTCGTGCGCAGGTACTCGGGGATGAGCACGTTGAACCACAGCAGAATCATCGACACCAGCATGGTCACCAGCACCAGCAGGCCAACGCCCCACACGCACGCCGAATACAGCAGGCCTTGCTCCTTGCGCTCATGCATGAAGGTCGGCAGGCCGACGAACAGCAGAAACGTCGAATAGATCGACGCGGCGCCGAGCACCAGAATTGCCAGCCAGCGGCTCGGGTACAGCCCGGCAATCCCGGCGAGGAAAAACGGCGTCACCGTGTAGGCGGCAAAACCGATGCATTGATTGAGCGTTGGCCGCGCATCGAATGAACGCGACATCCAGCGAATAAACCCGCCGATAATCGCGACACCCGCGACGATCGTCACGTACAGCAACACGCTCAGTTGCAAGGCGCTGGCCGTGCTCAGGCGCACGTTTTCACCCACGGCTAGGCTCCAGCCGACCTGGGTGGTGCCGATGAACAGGCACACGGCCGGAATCAGCGCGAGCAGCAGCAGATGCGCGAGGTAGTGGCGGGGATGGGTTTCCTCTTCGCGGCGGATATCGGTCCAGGCGAAGTTGGGTTGGGTGAAGAGTCTGACGAGGGGGGCGGACATGACAACCTCCTGTTCCTGTTGGCCCGTAGGCGTTTACAGGTATGGAGAGATGCCATGCCGCTCGGGTTCAGTTTTTCTGCTGCACGGTTACAGCATCGGTTTGCCGCCGGTCACGCCGTAGCGCTGACCGGTGATATAGCTGGCTTCGTCGGAGGCCAGCAGCACGTAAATCGGCGCGACTTCCACCGGTTGGCCGGGACGGCCGAGCGGGGTGCTGCCGCCGAAGTTCTGCACTTCTTCATCGGGCATGGTCGAGACGATCAGCGGCGTCCAGATCGGGCCGGGTGCGACGCTGTTGACGCGAATTTCCTTCGGCCCGAGCATCTGCGCCAGGCCACCGGTGAAGTTGGCGATTGCGCCTTTGGTGGTGGCGTAGGCCAGCAGGGTCGGCTTGGGCATATCCGAGTTGACCGAGCTGGTGTTGATGATCGACGAACCGGGGCGCATGTGTTTGATCGCCGCCTGGCAGATCCTGAACATGGCGGTGATGTTAACGTCGAAGGTCATCACCCATTCGTCATCGGGGATTTCTTCAAAGTTTTCGTGCGTCATCTGGAACGCGGCATTGTTGACCAGAATGTCGATGCGGCCAAAGCGCTCGACGGTCTTGTCGACCAGCGCTTGGCACTGCGCTTTCTCGGCGATATCGCCCGGCAGCAGGATGCACTGACGCCCGGCTTGCTCGACCCAGCGTGCTGTTTCCTTGGCGTCTTCGTGTTCATTCAGGTAAGCCACGGCGACATCGGCGCCTTCACGGGCGAAGGCAATCGCCACTGCGCGACCGATGCCGCTGTCAGCGCCGGTGATCAGCGCAATCTTGCCGGCCAGACGGCCGGAACCGACGTAACTTTGCTCGCCGCAGTCTGGATACGGCTCCATCTTGCGTTGCGAGCCGGGCACCGGTTGGGCTTGTTTCGGGAAGGGTGGTTTTGGATAGTCAGTCATCGCAGGGTCTCCTGATTTCAAGGCCAGTGTTCCGGGTTGACCCGGTGGCTTTGCCTTGAGTTCGATCGGATTTGCGTTGGATTTAGTTGGCTATGCAAAACCAATGTGGGAGCGAGCCTGCTCGCGAAAGCGGTCTGTCAGACGATAAATATGTCGACTGACACTGCGCTTTCGCGAGCAGGCTCGCTCCCACAAAGGATCACTTACACAGGGGAATCTCGGGGCAGGATCAGAGATTGCGGTTAGCCAAAGCCCGCTCCATCCGCGCAACCCCTTCTTCCAGCAACGCCCTCGGGCAGCCGAAGTTCAAACGCACAAACTGCTGATGCCGGTCACCAAAATCCAGTCCGGCACTCAGGCCGACCTTGCCCTGTTCGAGGAAGAATCGTTGCGGATCCGGCAGGTCCAGCGCGGTGCAATCGAGCCACGCCAGATACGTGCCCTGCGGCACATTGATGGTAACGCCCGGCAGGCGCGTGCGCACCGCGCCTACCAGCCAGTCGCGGTTGGCCTGCAGGTAGGTTTTCAGTTCGGCGAGCCACGGCGCGGCTTCGCTGTAGGCGACGCGGGTGGCTTCCATGCCCAGCGGGTTGACGCTGTCGACCATGCCGCAGCGAGCGTGGTTGACGCGCTCACGCAGGGCGGCGTCCTGGATGATCATGAACGAGGTCTTGAGGCCGGCGATGTTGTAGGCCTTGCTCGCCGACATCAGGGTGATCGTGCGTTTGGAAATCTCGGGGCTCAGCGATGCGGTGGGAATGTGCACGCGGCCGTCGAAGCACAGTTCGGCGTGAATCTCGTCGGAGATGATCCACGCGTCCTGCGCTGCGCAGATGTCCGCGACTGCCTGCAACTCTTCGCGGTCGAAGACCTTGCCGAGCGGGTTGTGCGGGTTGCTCAACAGCAGGGCGCCGCCGCCTTTCAGCGACTCGCGCAGTGCGTCCAATGGAGTGGCGTAGGTGCCATCGGCCTGGGCGTTGAATTCCAGCTCGACCTTGTTCAGGCCCCAATGCCCCGGCGCATGACGCAGTGGCGGGTAGTTCGGCACTTGCACGACGACATTCTGCTGCGCCTGGACCAAAGCCTTCAGCGCCATGTTGAAGCCGGATTCCACGCCCGGCAGGAAGATCAGCTCCTGCGGTTTGACCTGCCATGAATACTTGTTCCACAGGTCGGCGACGATGGCTTCACGCAGGTTGTCCTGGGCCACGCTGTAACCGAGCAGCGGGTGCAGCAGGCGCTGTTGCAGGGCTTCGACGATGACCGGCGGCGCGGCAAAATCCATGTCAGCGACCCACATCGGCAACACATCGGCCGGGTAACGGCTCCACTTGGTGCTGCCAGTGTGGTGGCGGTCGAACAGCTGATCAAAATCGAAAGTCATGCGCGGTCTCGTCAAGGCGGAGTTGGTTCTGCCGGACATTCTATGCGCAACTCGTTCCCTGTAGGAGTGAGCCTGCTCGCAATAGCGATCTGACTGATCGTTCCCACGCTCCGCGTGGGAATGCAGCCCGGGACGCTCTGCGTCCCAGTGGAACGCGGAGCGTCCCTTGAGGCATTCCCACGCAGAGCGTGGGAACGATCAATACCTCGAGATTGCAGATGAAACACCCGACGGTCGGTTTTCACACAATCGGCAAGGTCTTTGTCTACAGTGAAAAAGTCGGCGCCAAGGCGTCGCAACCGTGATTGTCCAGATAAAGCCCGGCGCAAGTACCGGGTTCCACCTGATCAGGAGTGCACGATGGATCTCAGCCGTCGTCAGTTCTTCAAGGTCGCCGGTATCGGCCTTGCAGGCTCAAGCCTGGGCGCGTTGGGCATGGCCCCGACGGCGGCCTTCGCCGAGCAGGTGCGTCACTTCAAGCTCGCCCACACCCGTGAAACCCGCAACACCTGCCCGTATTGCTCGGTCGGTTGCGGTTTGATCATGTACAGCCAGGGCGATGCCGGCAAGAACGTGGCGCAAAACATCATTCACATCGAAGGCGACGCCGACCACCCGGTCAATCGCGGCACGCTGTGCCCGAAAGGCGCGGGCCTGCTCGACTTCATTCACAGCCCCGGCCGCTTGCAGTACCCGCAGGTGCGCAAGCCCGGCAGCAATGAATGGACGCGCATCGGCTGGGACGAAGCCCTCGATCGCATCGCCGACCTGATGAAGGCCGACCGCGACGCCAACTTCATCGAGAAAAATGCCAACGGGCAAACGGTGAATCGCTGGCTGACCACCGGATTCCTCGCGGCGTCGGCGGCATCCAACGAAGCCGGCTACATCACCCAGAAGGTGATTCGCAGCCTCGGTCTGCTGGGGTTCGATAACCAGGCGCGTGTCTGACACGGCCCGACGGTGGCAAGTCTTGCCCCGACGTACGGCCGTGGTGCCATGACCAACACCTGGACCGATATCGCCAACGCGAATCTGATCCTGGTAATGGGTGGCAACGCAGCAGAAGCGCATCCGTGCGGCTTCAAATGGGTGACCGAGGCCAAGGCGCATAACGCCGCGCGGCTGATCGTGGTCGATCCGCGTTTTACCCGGACCGCTTCGGTGGCCGACTATTACGCGCCGATCCGCACCGGCACCGACATCGCCTTCATGGGCGGGTTGATCAATTACCTGCTGACCGAGGACAAGATCCAGCACGAGTACGTGCGCAATTACACCGACGTGTCGTTCATCGTCAAAGCCGGTTATGGCTTCGAAGACGGCCTGTTCAGCGGCTATGACGCGGAAAAACGCAGCTACACCGATAAGTCCGGCTGGGGTTACGAATTCGCCGAGGATGGTTTCGTCCGCGTCGACCCGACCCTGCAAGACCCGCGCTGCGTTTATCAACTGATGAAGCAGCATTACAGCCGCTACAACATCGACCTGGCCAGCCAGATTTGCGGCATGCCCGTCGACGCCATGCAGAAAATCTGGGAAGAGATCGCCACCTGCTCGACACCGGGCAAGACCATGACGATTCTCTATGCCCTCGGCTGGACGCAGCACTCGATCGGCGCGCAGATCATCCGCAGCGCGGCGATGGTGCAACTGCTGTTGGGCAACGTTGGCATGCCCGGCGGTGGCGTCAATGCGCTGCGCGGACACTCGAACATTCAGGGCCTGACCGACCTCGGCCTGCTGTCCAACGCCTTGCCCGGCTACCTCACGCTGCCCAGCGACAGCGAGCAGGACTATGGCCAGTTCATCTTCAAACGCACGCAGGTTCCGCTCAGACCGGGGCAGCTGTCGTACTGGCAGAACTACAGCAAATTCCACGTCAGCCTGATGAAATCCTGGTACGGCGCCAACGCCACCGCCGAGAACAACTGGCTGTTCGACCATTTGCCGAAGCTCGACATCCCTAATTACGACGTGCTGAAAATGTTCGACCTGATGAGCCAGGGCAAGGTCAACGGCTACTTCTGTCAGGGCTTTAATCCGATCGCCGCGTTGCCGGACAAGAACCGCGTGATGGGCGCGTTGGCCAAGCTCAAGTGGCTGGTGGTGATGGACCCGCTCGCCACGGAAACCTCGGAGTTCTGGCAGAACGTCGGGCCGTACAACGACGTGAAAACCGCTGAAATCCAGACCGAAGTCATTCGCCTGCCGACCACCTGTTTTGCCGAAGAGGACGGCTCGCTGGTCAACAGCAGCCGCTGGCTGCAATGGCACTGGAAGGGCGCCGACGGCCCCGGCGAAGCGCAGACCGACGTTCGCATCATGAGCGAACTGTTCCTGCGCCTGCGCCAGCGTTATCAGACCGAAGGCGGCAAGTTTCCTGATCCGCTGCTGAAACTGTCGTGGCCGTACAAGATCCCCGACGAGCCTTCGCCGGAAGAACTGGCGCGGGAGATCAACGGCACCGCCGTCAGCGATTTCACCGATGCCGGCGGCGTCACGGTCAAGGCCGGTACGCAACTGGCCGGCTTCGGTTTGCTCAAGGATGACGGCAGCACCGCGTCCGGTTGCTGGATTTTCGCCGGCAGCTGGACCGAGGCCGGCAATCAGATGGCGCGGCGCGATAACGCCGACCCATTTGGCATGCACCAGCATCAAGGCTGGGCGTGGGCCTGGCCGGCGAATCGGCGAATCCTCTACAACCGTGCTTCGGCGGACCCGGCGGGCAAACCGTGGGATCCGAAAAAGCGGCTGGTGTGGTGGAACGGCAAGGCCTGGACCGGCACCGACGTGCCGGATTACAAGGCCGATGTGCCGCCGGAAGCCGGGATGAATCCGTTCATCATGAACCCCGAGGGCGTCGCGCGGTTCTTCGCCGTCGACAAGATGAACGAAGGGCCATTCCCTGAGCACTACGAGCCGTTCGAAACGCCGATCGGCATCAACCCGCTGCACCCGCAGAACAAGAAGGCCACCAGCAACCCGGCGGCGCGGATCTTTGATTCGGTCTGGGAAACCCTCGGCGAGGCCAAGGACTTCCCCTACGCCGGCACCAGTTACCGGCTCACCGAGCATTTCCACTTCTGGAGCAAGCACTGCAAGTTGAACGCGATCGCTCAGCCCGAGCAATTCGTCGAAATCGGCGAGGTGCTGGCGAACGAGAAGGGCATTGCTGCCGGTGATCGTGTGCGCGTCAGCTGCAAGCGCGGGTTTATCGAGGCGGTGGCGGTGGTGACGAAAAGGATCCGGCCGCTGCAGGTCAACGGCCAGGTCGTGCATCAGATCGGCATCCCGCTGCACTGGGGTTTCACCGGCCTGACGCGTCACGGTTACCTGACCAACACCCTGGTGCCGTTCCTCGGCGATGGCAACACTCAGACCCCGGAATCCAAGTCATTCCTGGTCAACGTGGAGAAACTGTAAATGGCCAGCCAAGACATCATTGCCCGCTCGGCCACCACCACCGTGCCGCCGTCAGTGAGGACCCAGCAGGGCGTTGCCAAGCTGATCGACACGACCAAATGCATCGGCTGCAAGGCCTGCCAGGTCGCCTGCTCGGAATGGAACGAGCTGCGCGACGAGGTCGGCCACAACCACGGCACCTACGACAATCCGCAGGATCTGACGGCGGATTCGTGGACGCTGATGCGCTTCACTGAGCACGAAACCGACGCCGGCAACCTCGAATGGCTGATCCGCAAGGACGGCTGCATGCACTGCGCCGAACCCGGTTGTCTGGCCGCGTGCCCGAGCCCCGGAGCGATCATTCAGCACGCCAACGGCATCGTCGATTTCGATCAGGACCACTGCATCGGTTGTGGCTATTGCATCACCGGTTGCCCGTTCAACATCCCGCGCATTTCGCAGAAGGATCACAAGGCCTACAAATGCACGCTGTGTTCCGATCGGGTTGCGGTAGGGCTGGAGCCGGCCTGCGTGAAAACCTGCCCGACCGGCGCGATCGTCTTCGGCACCAAGGAAGACATGCAAGAACACGCCGCCGAACGCATCGTCGACCTGAAAAGCCGTGGCTTTGAAAACGCTGGTTTGTACGACCCGGCAGGCGTTGGTGGCACCCACGTGATGTACGTGCTGCACCACGCCGACACGCCGAAAATCTACGCCGGTTTGCCGGACCATCCGGCGATCAGTCCGCTGGTGGGTTTGTGGAAAGGCATCAGCAAACCCCTCGGCCTGCTGGCGATGGGCGCGGCGGTGCTGGCCGGGTTCTTCCACTACGTGCGCATCGGCCCGAATCGTGTCGAGGAGGATGAGCATCCGGCGCCACCCGATACCTCGGTGCACGTGGTCGACCCGGCGGTGCACACCTTCGATCCACGCGGGGAGGAGCGGCCATGAGCAACAAGACGATCCTGCGTTACAGCGCCAACCAGCGCACCAATCACTGGCTGGTGGCGATCCTGTTTTTCATGGCCGGGTTGTCCGGGCTGGCGTTGTTTCATCCGTCGCTGTTCTGGCTGAGTAACCTGTTCGGCGGCGGCACCTGGACGCGGATCCTGCACCCGTACATGGGCATCGCCATGTTCGTGCTGTTCCTCGGCCTGGTGTTCAGCTTCTGGCGCACCAATTTCTTTATCGCCAATGACCGCCAGTGGCTGCGGCGGATCAACCGGGTGATGGTCAACGACGAAGAAAGCGTGCCGCCGGTGGGTAAATACAACGCCGGGCAGAAATTGCTGTTCTGGACTTTACTGCTGTGCATGCTCGCGTTGCTGTTCACCGGGCTGGTGATCTGGCGCGCGTGGTTCAGCGCGTATTTCGGCATCAGCGTGATCCGCTGGGCCATGCTGTTGCATGCGCTGGCCGGGTTCGTGCTGGTGCTGAGCATCATCGTGCACATCTACGCCGGTTTGTGGATCAAGGGTTCGGTCGACGCCATGCTGCATGGCTGGGTCAGCCGGCCGTGGGCGAAGAAACACCATGAACTGTGGTACCGCGAGGTGACCCGCGACGAACAGCCTCGGGACCTGCCCGAGCGACCGCTGACGAAAAAGGGCTGACTTTTGCCAAGCATTCTTGAACCCGGGGAAATCGAGGCGGCGGCCAGTTCGCCGCCGTTTCTGTACCTGCCACCACGTAACCTGTTTGCCCTGCGTGCTGAGCGCCTTGAGCGTCTGGCCGAGGGCAATGGGTTGGCGGATTATCTGCGGCTGATGGCCGGATTGTGCCGGGCGCAGCAGCAGGTGTTCGACGATCCGCCGCTGACCGCGCCGTTTGATGCGCAGCGTTTCGAAGCCTGTCAGCAGCACGGTCTGCCGCCGTTCGCGGCAGACACCTTGGTGCGCGAGGATGCCTGGCAGCCGTGGCTGAATGCCTTGCTGCAGCGCTATGCGCCTGCGGATCAGCCAGCGGTGATCGACGCGCTGGATACTTTGCGCGGCGCCAGTCCCGGCCAGTTGCGCGCGTGGGCAGTGGCGCTGGTCAGCGGTCAATATTCGCTGGTGCCAGCGGCGCTGGTGCCGTTTCTCGGCGCGGCGCTGCAAACCGCCTGGAGCCACTGGCTGCTGAGCGTGCCGCAACTGCAACTGAAACCCGGCGACAGCCTCAGCCAATGCCCGGCCTGTGGTTCACCGGCCATGGCCGGGGTCATTCGCCATCGCGGCAAGCACAACGGTTTGCGCTATCTGGTGTGTTCGCTGTGCGCCTGCGAATGGCATGTGGTGCGTGTCAAGTGCGTGTATTGCGAGCGGAGCAAAGGCCTTGAATATCTCAGCGAGGAAGACGACCGCCACAGCGCCGAACAGGCCCCGCTGCGCGCCGAAGTCTGCCCGAGCTGCAACAGCTACCTGAAATTGCTCTATCTGGAAAACGATGCCGAAGCCGAGGCGTTGTCGGCAGATCTCGGCAGTTTGCTGCTGGACATGCGCCTGGCCCAGGACGGCTATCAGCGTCTGGCGCCCAATCTGTTGCTGGCGCCGGGGGACGACTGACCAGAGCAAAATTGTGGGAGAGGGGTGTGCTCCCACAAGTCTCTGTGCCGAATCACAAAGCCCGGTCAGCCCCGGATTTCTCTGTGGGAGCGAGCCTGCTCGCGAAGGCGTCAGGTCAGCCACCTCCACATTGACTGACACACCGCATTCGCGAGCAGGCTCGCTCCCACAGGTTTTTTGTGGTGACCAACAATGTTCATTCCACCCCGAATCCCTGTGGGAGCTGGCTTGCCAGCTCGCACAGATTTGTGGGCCGAATCACAAAGCCCGGTCAGCCCCGGATTTCTCTGTGGGAGCGAGCCTGCTCGCGAAGGCGTCAGGTCAGCCACCTCCACATTGACTGACACACCGCATTCGCGAGCAGGCTCGCTCCCACAGGTTTTTTGTGGTGACCAACAATGTTCATTCCACCCCGAATCACTGTGGGAGCTGGCTTGCCAGCGATTCGGTCGGCACATTCACCGCCTTCTTTGACTGACCCACCGCAATCGCTGGCAAGCCAGCCACAGATTTGTGTGCCGAATCACAAAGCCCGGTCAGCCCCGGATTTCTCTGTGGGAGCGAGCCTGCTCGCGAAGGCGTCAGGTCAGCCACCTCCACATTGACTGACACACCGCATTCGCGAGCAGGCTCGCTCCCACAGGTTTTTTGTGGTGACCAACAATGTTCATTCCACCCCGAATC